>NZ_JABXEP010000058.1:0-47497 GCF_013372605.1 Myxococcus sp. AM009 | reverse complement strand
GGTACGGGGCGGGCATGGGCTGCGCGTACTGGGGCCCGGGCTGATGCCCATACGCCATGGGCGCCGGCTGCTGATACTGCTGCACGGGCTGCTGCCCATACGCCATGGGCGCGGCCATGGGCTGCGCCATCGGCGCTTCGACGCCCCGCAGGGACGGCGAGGACACCGGCTCCGGCGGCGGCATGGGCACGTCCAGCAGTCGCGACTGCGACACCGGCTCCCGGCCCAGCGCGGGCGCGGGCGTCGGAGGCGGCTTCGACAGCGCGTCGTTCTCTTCCTTCACCAGCGAGGCCAGCACGCTGGCCGCGGACGGCTTCCAGCCCACGGCTTCCTCGGACGCGCTCGCAGGTCCGGAATCCCCCCGCGCTCCCTTGCCCGCGCTGAAGGCGGACTGCACGGGGCCGGAGGACACCGTGGGCGTCGAGCCGGACACGGGCTCGGGCGCGACGATGACGGGCTTGGAGGGCCGCGGCGCCAGCACCGACGCCAGCTCCGCCGTCTCCGACAACGGAATCCAATCACTGAAGCCCGAGCGCCAGCAGAGGCTGTCCGGCCCCACCTCGCCGCGGTCCCACAGGTCCTTGACCTTCTCGACGTTGAAGGGGCCGACCTGCTTCTCGTCGATGGCCACGTACCACTCGTGCGCCGCCGCGTTGGCCTTGGCCTCTTCCGTGTCCGGCTCGGCCTCCGCTTCGGCCAGCTTGCGCACGTTCTCCGCGGACGCTTCGCGCGCGGCGGCTTCGTTCGCGGCGTCGGTGGGAATCTTCTGCGTGCCAGAGCTCAGCACCTGGTCGAAGACGGCGCCAATCTCGTCCTCTTCCACGTCGGTGAAGAGGCCGCCTTCGGGCGGCGTGCCCAACGTCGCCGGCATCGTGGCGGCGGGCGCGTCACTCCCCTTGCCCGCGTCAGTCGAGGCGGAGGCCTCGGAGGTCGAGGACTCAGGCGCGGAGTCCTTCGCGGCCGTCGCACCAGCGGGACGCACGGTGATGGTGTGGCCGCACTTCTTGCAACGAACCTTGACCCCCTTGGGGCCAATCTTGTCGTCGCTGATCATGTACTGCGCGCGGCAACTGTCGCAGACGAAACGCATCGTTCCCGTAAGCCTCGGAAATGACGGGAGAAATCCCGCCTGAATCGTAGAAGTGGCAGCCGGAGGGGTCAAGGTTCGGAGCCAAGTCCGCCCGCCTGCCTTGTAACGCACGAACCCCACGTCAGGGTCTGTGTCCCTCCCTGCGCACCTGCACCTCCACGTGCGTACCCACGGCGACGCGCAGCTCGTGCAGGTCCTCGGAGGTGGCGAACACCAACAGTTCCCGCAGCTTGGTGCGCACCGGGACGCGGAAGGCGGAGCCCGTCTCGCCCTGCACCATGCGGCGCACCGGCTCCATCTCACCCGCCGCCAGCAGCCCCGCTCGCGCCGCGGTGAGCTCCGCGCCCTCCAGGTACTGCCGCACGGCCTGCGGCGTCGCGGTGGGCAGCCAGGCACGCGCCGCCTTCGCCAGCGCCGCGCGGTCCGGCTCGTTGAGGCTCCGCTCCAGCAGCCGACGCTCCGGCTCCACCAGGTGCTGCGCCTCCGCGATGCGCACGTTGCCCACGACGAGGCTCAGCGCCGCCTGGAGGATGGCCTCCAGCCGCTCGGGGGCCACGCGCTGGCTGAAGGCCAGCTCGGAGCGCGCGAGCGCCAGGGTGCGGCCCAGGCGGTAATAGACCTCCTTCTGGCCCTGCTCCGCGAAGTACTTCCCACCCACCCGCAGCGAGGCCGGGTGTGTCTGGAGCAGCTCCACGTTGATGAGCGGCTCGGGCGCCGGCTCGTTGGAGCGCTTCGCCATCCGCTCGCGCGTGGCCACGAGGAAGGGCGAGTACAGCTCCACCGCCTCCATGCCCAACACGCGCGCCACGTACCGGTAGTGGTGGACGTGGTACTCGGGCGCGCTGGCCACGTCGATGCGGTGGCGCTTGGGCACCAGTTGGTACTGCTGCGACGGCACCGCGTACAGGTGCCCCACCTTCGTGAAGAGCAGGCCCAGCAGCTCCGCCAGCGGACCGCGCGCCTTCGGGTGGAACAGGTGGTTGTGCCAGAGCTGGTCGTTCAGCGGCCGCGGCTCCACCTTCTCCTTGTTCTTCGCGTAGGGCCCCAGCTTGGTGAGGATCTCCTGCTCATCCTCCCCAGCCTCGCCCAGCAGGCCGGACACCGCCTGCGCCGCGAGCCAGGCGCCGTCGTAGTTCTTGCGCAGCGCGGACAGCCGCACCAGCGCGCCCACCACCTTGCGCGGGTCCGCCGTGTTCGGCAGCGCGCGGCGCAGCGCGGCGATGGCTTCGTCCTCCCGGCCCGGCATCTGTCCAGCGAGGTCCGCGAAGGCCTCCTGCACCGCCGCGTCGTCGGGCAGGCCCTTGGCGGCCACGCCGTAGGCGGCCACCGCGCCCTCCGGGTGCTTGAGCACCTGGAGGTACAGGTCGCCGAGCGCGCGCCACAGCGCCATGCGCGCAACGTGCGTCTCCGGCGTCTTGGGCAGCCGGCCCAGCATCTTCGTGTAGTTCTCCTCCAACTGCTTCCACTGGCGCGCCGCGCCGAGCATCGCCTCCAGCGCGCTGAAGGCCTCCACGAAGCGAGGGTCCAGGTCCAGGGCGGCGTTGAATGCCTCGGTGGCGCCCTCCACGTCCTTCAAGTCATCGCGACGCAGCTCGCCCAGCGCGAACCAGACGCGCTTGGCCTTGTGCGGCTCCAGGCCCAGCGCGGGGAGCGCGAGCATGCGCGCCAGCACGTCCGCAGCCTTCTGACCCTGCCGCGTCTCACGCAGCAGCACGTAGAGCTGGTCCATCACCTCCGGCGCGTCCGGCTGGGACTTGAGCGCGTTGGTGAAGGCGTCAATGGCCATGTACGGGTCGTGCAGCTCGTCACGCGCGATGCGGCCCAGCTCCAGGCCCACCTTCGCGCGGGCCTCGCCCTCCAGCACGCCCACCAGCTGCTGCCGCAGCTCCGCGGACTTCTCGTACTGGCCCTGCTTCTCCAGGAGCGACACCAACGCGCGCAGCGTCGGCTCGTGGCCCGGGTCGATGGCCAGCGCCTTCTCGAAGTGGTTCTGCGCGCGGTCCGTCTGGCTCAGCGCGGCGTGGATGTCGCCGAGCTGCCAGTACACCTCCACCACCTCCAGGTCCGTCAGCTCCTCGCGGTGGTGGATGAGGATGGTCTGGAAGACCTTGAGCGCGCCTTCGTAGCGGCGCGTCTGCACCAGCAGGTTGCCGTAGCCCTCCAGCGCGGGCAGGTACGTCGCGTCCAGCTCGTAGGCCTTCTCGTAGCAGCTCAGCGCCTTGTCGCGCTTGCTCAGCTTCTCCGCCACGTAGCCCAGGCGGTAGAGCTGACGGCAGAGGTCCGCGGCGGAGACGGAGTCCTTCTCCGCCATCGCCATCTCCGCCATCTTCCGCGTGACGATGTCCAGCATCCGCTCGCCGGACGCCCAGTCCTCGTGCGCGATGTACACATCCGACAGCGGACGCGCCGCCTCCAGGCTGTCCGGGATGTGCTTCAGCGCTTCCTGCCAGTAGCCGGTGGCGGTGTCGCGGTCCTCGCGCGTCTCCGCGTGGTAGCGCGCGACGTCCAGCAGCGCGCGGCCCTTGGCGGCCGGGTCCTCGGTCTGCTCCGCCTCCTGGCGCAGGGTCTGCTCGTAGCCGCTCCAGTCCTTCTCCTGCTCCTGGATGCCCTTGAGGGCGCGGATGCTGAGCAGGTGGCCGGGGTCCACCGCGAGGGCCTGCTGATAGGCGGTCCGGGCGCTGCCCGTGTCCATCAACATGTCCTCGTTGATCTTCCCCAGGCGGTAGTACAGCTCCACCGCGTCCTTCGACTGCCCGGCGAGCTCCGCCTCCTTCGACAGCATCTCCAGCGCGAAGGGCCAGTTGCCGCTGCGCTCGTACATCGTGCCCAGCGCGTGCAGCGCCGGACGGCACTCGGCGTCCACCGCGAGCGCCGCGTGGTAGTTGTTCACCGCGCGGTCCAGCGCCTTGAGCTGCTGGTACTGGACGTTGCCGATGTCCACGTAGAGCTCGGCCTGCTCCTGCGGGCTGACGGCCAGCGCGAGCTGCCGCTCGTACGCCGCGATGAGGTCCTCCCACCGCGCCTGCGCCCGGCGCAGCCGGATGAGCGTCTTGATGGCCTGGACGTTCTGCGGGTCGATGGCGAGCACGCTCTCCACGCAGACGTCCGCGTTCGCCGGGTTCTGGTACTTGTCCTCCCAGATGGTCGCGCTGCGGAAGAGGACGCGAATCTTCTCGCGCCAGTCCTCGCTCAGCTCCAGCATCCGCTCGTAGATGGCGAGCAGGTCCGCCGGGTGGTCCAACCGCGTGTGGAGCCGCTCCAGCGACTCCAGCGCCTCGCGGTTGACGGGGTCCAGCTCCAGCGCCTGCCGGTACGCGGCCACCGCCGACTCGTCGTCGCCGAGGTCACGCTCGTAGACGCCCGCCACCTCCACCTGGATGCGCGCGCGCTCCTCGATGCTGTCCGCCAGGTCCCGCGCCCGGAGCAGCGTGGACGCCACGTCCGGCCATGAGCGCTGACGGCGGTACAGCGCGGTGAGCACGCCGAGCGTCTCCGCGTCGGGCTCGAGCTCCAATGCACGCAGCAGCGCGCTGGCCGACTCGACGGGGTCCTCCAGCTGCTCGTCCCAGACGCGGGCAATCTCGCGGAGGATGCCCTTGCGCTGCTCGATGGAGCCAGCGGCCTCCAGCTTCTGCTCCAGCGCCACCACGTACTCACGCTGCCGGCCGCGCCGCTGAAACACCGCGGCGAGCCCATCCAGCGCGGTGGCGTTGGTCGGGTCGAACTCGAGAATCTTCCGGAACGCCGCTTCCGCCGCCTGCGGGTCGTCCAGATGCGTGTCGTGGACGCGCGCCAGCGTCGCGTAGAGCCGCTCGGCCAGGGCGCCACGCGGCAAGTCGTCAGCGACCTCCTCGTAGACGGCGGCCAGCTCCTCGTGGCTGCCCGTCTCGTCGGCCAGCCGCTCGACTTCCTCGCGCAGCGTGTCGTCCGACGCGTCCAACTGGAGCGCGCGGCACAGCGCCAGGAAGGCCACGTCCTTCTGTCCCAGCCGCGCTTCCTGCACCCGGGCCAGCTCGCGCAGCGCGGCCAGCTTCTCCTCGTCCGTGACGAGGTGGGGCATGTAGCGGTCCGTCACCTGGGCGTACGCACGCCAGTCGTTGTGCGTCCGGTACAGGTCGCACGCGCGCTCGTAGGCGGTGCGGTTGGCGGGGTCCAGCTCGAGCACCTTCTCCAGCGCGCCCGAGGACAGCTCGGGCTTGCCGCCCTGCCCCACCCACAGGTCCGCCACCGCGAAGTACGCGGCGACCGCCTGCTCACGCTCCTCCGTCAGCAGGTGCACCTGCACCTTCAGCTCCAGCGCGCGCACCGCGTCGTTCCATGCACGGAGCGAGACGAAGAGCTCGTGCACGCGCTCCAGTTCGGGGACCTGGTGCGGCTCCACCTCCAGCGCGCGGCGGGCCGCGTCCAGGGACTCCTCGCGGCGGCCCATGCCGGCCAGGACTTCCGCCAGACGCAGGCGCAGCGCCTTCACGCCGTCGCTGCTCTCCTGGAGCGGAATCAGCCGGCGCAGCACGCCCACCAGCTCTTCCCGCTGGCCCGTCTCGTCGTACAGCTCGCGCAGCGTGTCGAGCACGCCCCGGTGACGCGCGTCCCGGTCCAGCGCGGCCTTGAAGAACGGCACCGCCTGGTCCGGCTGCTTCAGCAGGCGGTACACGACGCGGCCCAGGCGCTCGTTGAGGCGCACGACCTCGCGGGGGTCCAGCGTCACCGCCAGCCGGCCCTCCAGCAGCTCACGCAGGTCCTGCGGCCGGTCGGCGCGCTCGTAGAGCGACTCCAGCGCGGAGAAGGCCTGCTCGTTGCGCGCGTTCTTCGCCAGCAGTTCGCGGTACAGGTCAATGGAGCGGCCCAGGTCCGACAGTCCTTCGGCGGAGACCTGCGCCATCTTCGCCAGCACGCGGTCGCGCTCGGCGCCCGACACCTTCTCCGCCTGGAGCTTCAGGATGCCGTAGAGCTTCTCCGAAGCGCCCGCCGACTCGTAGAGCCCCTCCAGCTGCCGCGCCGACGCGAGGTGCTCCGGGTCCAACGCCAGGATGCCTTCGTAGGCGCCCGCCGCGCGGTCCGGGCTGTCCAGCCGCTCCTGGTAGAGCTGGCCCAGGCGGAACAGGTAGCCCACCCGGTCCGCGGGCTCCGTCACGCCAGCGACCAGGGCCTCCAGGATGCCCGCCAGCTCCGGCCAGGCCTCCAGCTGGAGGTACAGCCTGTCCAACGCCACCAGCGACGGCTCCTGCACCGTGGGGTGCAGGGTGCGCGCGCGCTCGTAGTAGGAGACCGCGCGGTCCGAGTCGCGCAGCTTCGTCTCCAACATCTGCCCCAACCGGAGGCAGACCTGCGCCGCGTCCGCGGCCTCGGCCACGCGCGGCAGGGCTTCTTCGTACGCGGACAGCAGCTCGTCGTAGCTACCGGACGCCTCCGCCGAGTTCTCCAGGCGGGCACGAATCGCGGCGTCGTTCGGGTCTTCCTTGAAGGCGCGGAAGAGGGCCAGGAAGGCCAGCTCCGACTCCTCCTGGGACTCACGCAGCGTGGCCAGCTCGTTCAGGAGCGCCTTGCGCTCGAACGCGTCGCCCGACACGCCCACGCGCGTCTCGATGACCTGCGCCAGGCGCGCAATGTCGCCGCTGGCGCGAAGGGCGCGCAGCAGCGTCTCCACCGCGAGCAGGTTCTGCGGCTCGCGGGCCACCAGCGCCTCCATGCGGCCCACCGCGCCCGCATGGTTGGCCTGCACGGACAGCACCTCGCCGTACAGCGCCAGCGCGCCCGTGCGGTCCATCAGCCGCGACTCATGCACGGTGGCCAGACGGAACTTCAGCTCCAGGCCCTCCTCCGCGGGAATCAGCGCGATGCGACGAGCCAGCGCGTCCGCCAGCTCCGGCCAACGCTCCTGCTTCTGGCAGAGCGCCTCCATGCGCTCCAGCGTGGGCAGGTCGTCCGGCTTGAGCTCCAGCAGGCGCCGGAAGGTGGCCAGCGCGCCCAGCGCGTCCTGGAGCTGCTCCTCCTGCAGCGTGCCCATCTGGAAGAGCACCGTTGCACGACGCGCCGGGTCCTCCGCCACCGAGAGCTGCCGGCGCAGCACCTCCAGCAGCTCCGTGGGCTTGCCCTGCGACGCCACCAGCCGCACCGTGCCATCCAGCGCCTCGATGTCCGTGGGCCGCAGCTCCAGCACGCGCTTCCACGACGCCAGCGCCTCCGCGGGTTCGCCCAGGTCCGTCTGGATGCGGGCCAGCGCGCGGTACAGCTCGGCGCGGGCGGTGTCTCCCGCCTTGCCCACGACCTCCGACAGGATGGCGGCCAGCTCCTCGGGCGCCTCCGCCTTGTCCACCAGCGCGACGCACAGCTCCAGCGAGCGCAGGTCATCCGGCAGCTCGCGCAGCGCGCGCGTGGCGGCCAGGAAGCCCATCTCCGCGTTCTCCAGCGAGCCCGCGTAGATTTCCGCGATGCGGCGCAGCAGCACGGCGCGCTCCTGCGGCACCGCCTCCGCCGAGGCGCGCGACTCCAGCATCTCCACCTGCTTCAGGTGGTTGCCCACCGAGGCGAAGATGGGCTCCAGCGCGCTCGCCGCGGCGCCACGCAGCGGGCTCTCCGAGCGCGCCATCTCCTCCAGCGCGCCGACCGCTCCAGCGTGGCCCGCCCGGCGCGTCAGCACCGACTGGTACAGCTCCAGCGCGCCGCGCGGGTCATCCAGGCGCGACACCTTGAGCCGGCCCAGGCGCACGCGCAGGTCAGACGCCTCCTCCTGGGCGCCGCGCTCGTCGGCGAGCTGGATCTCCCGCTCGATGTGCTGCGCCAGCTCCGGCCAGCGCTCCATCTCCGCCAGCACCCGCCCCAGCAGCTTCAGCGCGTTGGTGTTCTCCGGCCGCAGGCCAAGGATTTCCCGGTATGACTGCGCCGCCAGCGACTTGTCCGCCAGCGTCTCCTCGGCCAGGTGCGCCAGCTCGAAGAGCAGGTTCACCTGTGAGGACGCGTTCGTCTCGGCCGCCACCTGACGGCGCATGACGAGCGCCAGCTCGCGGTGCGCGCCCGTGCGGCGATGGACCCGGGCGATGGCGTCCAGCACCGACTTGTTCTTCGGGTCCCCGCGCGACAGCTCCTCCATCGCACGGACGGCCAGGTCATAGCGCTTGAGGCGGTTGTCGTAGATGCCCGCCAGCCGCCGCCACAAGTCACCCGCGAGGGGCTCCTGCGCGCCGCGCTCCAGTTGGTCCTCGTAAGCCGCGGCCACTTCCTCGAAGGCACCGGAGTCAGCGGCCAGCCGCTCCAGCTCATCGCGCACCGAGGCTTCCCGCGGCGCCTCGTTGAAGGCGCGCAGGCGTGCGACGAAGGCGAGCGACGTCTGCCCCAGCGCCTCGCGCAGGGTGGCAATCTCCTGGAGGTGCTCCAACCGCCGCTCGGGCGCCACGCCCGGCAGCAGCACCTCGAGCACGTCCACCAGCTTCCGGGTGTCGTTGACGCCACGGTAGACGGGCTCCAGCAGGCGCGCCGCTTCGGCGCGAGGCGCATCGTGCGCCATCAGCCGCTCCAGGCCCGCCACCACCTGGCCGTCCCCGGGCGCCAGCTCCAGCAGGCGCCGGTACACCGGCAGCGACTCCACCGGCCCCACTTCCTTCTCCAGGAGCTGGGCGCGCTTCAGCAGCCAGTTGCGCCGTGCGCCTTCATCCGAGGAGCCCTCCGCAAGCTGGTCCAGCACATCCGCCTGCTCCACGAAACGCCGCGACTTCGCGTAGAGCTTCTCCAGCGCGAGCAATCCCTCTGGCACCTTCCGGAGCGCCAGCGCGGAGCGATACGTCTCGATGCCCTTCGCGTCTTCCCCCGCGTTCGCGTGAGCCTCGCCCGCCTTGAGGAGCAGCCCCACGCGCTCTTCCGGGTCGGTGGCGAGCTGCGCCTGACGCGTGTAGACCTCGGACAGGCTCTTGGCGTTCTGTCCCTTCTCGTACAGGCGCGAGAGGGCCTCCAGCGCCTGCCGGTCCTGGGGCGCATCCGCCAGCAGGCTCTTCCACAGCCGCGCGGCCTCTTCCGGCTGGTCCAGCGACTCGCGCACCTCCGCCGAGCGCCGCAGCAAATCCAGCGCCGCGGGGTCTCCCGCGTTCAGCTCCGTCGCCGCCGTCTCGTAGATTTCAGCCAGCACCTCGTGCGAGCCCGTCTCGCGCGCCAGCCGCTCCAGGTCCGGCTGCACGCCTTCCCGGTCCAGCCCCTGCGCGAAGGACTTCACCGCGGACATGAACGCCAACGAGGGCTGGAGCATGTCGCGCTCGTAGATGCGGCGAATCTCTCCCGAGAGGAGAATCTTCTCCACGGTGAGCGCGGAAGTCATCCGCGCTTCACGCAGGGCCACCC
Organism: Myxococcus sp. AM009; assembly: GCF_013372605.1. Classification (NCBI taxonomy): domain Bacteria; kingdom Pseudomonadati; phylum Myxococcota; class Myxococcia; order Myxococcales; family Myxococcaceae; genus Myxococcus; species Myxococcus sp. AM009. Next base: position 38,079 of record NZ_JABXEP010000058.1, on the reverse strand, counting down.
TGCGGGCGTGGTCGCCCACCTGCACCAGCACCGGGTCCAGCACCTCCAGCGCCGCGCCGCTCGCGGGCACCGCCGCCATCACCCAGGCCTCGAGCGCCGCGCGCGCACCGGGATGTCCCGAGTCTTCGGCGAGTATCTTTCGATAGAGGCCCAGCGCCGCGTTCGGGTCGTCCAGGACCGTGCGCTGGAGCTCCGCCAGCCGGAAGGAGACTTCACGCCCCTGCGGGCTCTGCCCTTCCTGGTTGCGGCGCAGCGCCAGCGCCCAGGCCAGGTCGGAGTGACGGCCACTCTCGGTGTAGAGCCGGTCCAGGGTCGCCGCGGCTTCACGGCTCGCCGGGTCGCGCTCCGCGATGACGCGCCAGGCGTCCGCGGCGCTCTCCTTGTCCATCAACTTCGTCTCGTGCAGCAGCGCCGCCTCGCGCAGGAAGGCCAGCTGCTCGGCGGGCTCCGGCGATGCCGCGGCCAGCTTCTCCAGCACCTCGGCGAGCGCCGCCCACTCCTCTCCCGCCCGGTGCAGTCGCTGAAGGGCGCGCAGGCAGTCCAGGCTGCCCGGCTCGATGGCCAGCAGGTCGCGCAGCGCCTTCACCGCGCCGGCCTTGTCGTCCAGCTTCTTCTCCTGCACCTCGGCCAGCTCGCGCAGCAGCGCCAGCCGCGCGGAGCCGACGTTCCCCTCCTCCGCAAGCTCCGCGATGATCTCCGCGTAGCTGTCCAGCGAGTCCGCGTCCTCCGCCGCCTGCCGCGCCGATGAGCGCAGCCCCGCGTCACCGGGCGCCAGGCGCAACGCGCGCGCCAGCGCCGCGAAGGCCAGCTCCGGCTGTCGCAAATGCGTCAGGTGCACCTGCGCCGCCTGCCGCAGCGACTGCACCCGCGCGGTGTCGTCCTTCGCCACTTCCGCCAACACGTCCAGCGTGGCCACCAGCTTGCGGTGTTCCTTGCTGCGCTCGAAGGCGGGCACCAGCACACGCGCCGCCGCCTCGCGCGACGGGCCCGAGGCGAGCATGGCCTCCAGCGCCGCCAGCGCATCCGGGTCCGTGGGACGCTGGAGCAGGATGTCCGCGTAGCTCTGCACCGCCTCCGCGCTGCCGTCCTGCGACTCCTGCAGCAAATGCGCGCGACGCAGCTTCAGCCGCGCCACCTTGTCCGCGTCACCCGCGGACTCGGCCAGCGCAATCATCCGCGCCAGCGTGTCTCCCAGCTCGCGCGTACGGCCGGCCTTCTCGTACAACTCCGCCAGGCGCGGCAGATGCCGGCCTTCCTCGGCGCCGTGCGAGAGCGCGGACTGCAGCGCCTCGGCCGCCTGGGCATCACGGCCCAGCTCCGTGTTGAGATCCACCAACTGAAGCAGCAGCTCCAGCCGCTCCTGCCCACGCGCGCCCTGGATGCGCTTGCGCAGCAGTCCTTCCGCGTCCGCGGAACGGCCCGCGCGCCCGTACAGCCGAACCAGCCGCTGCAGCACCGCGTTCGACTCGGGCGCGCGGCCCACCGCCGCTTCCAGCGCCGCGATGGCCTCCGCGGCGAGCGCGCCCTCTTCCGCCAGGCTCGCGGCCTCGAGCAGCAGCGGCACTGCCACCGAGGGGTCCTCGGACTCGGAGGCCTGCGTGCGCAGCACCCGCCCCAGCTCCGCGTGCGCGGACAAATCCCTGGCCAGTCGCAGCGCCTCCGCGCGAGCCCCCTCGTCCTTCGCGTCCTCGCGCAGCGCGCGCACCTGGACGTCGAAGGCCGCGCGGCTGTCCGCGAGCTGCTTCTCATGAATGCTGGCCAGCAACGAGAAGAGGCGCTTGCGGGCCACGGGCTCCGTCGTCACCTCCAGCTGCTGCTGGAGCGCCGCCACCTGCCGCTGGTGGTCGCCGCTGCGGCCGTAGTGCGCCGCCAGCGCCTCCGTCACCTCCGCCGTGCGGACGCCCGCCGCCGCCAGCCGCTCCAGGCCCCCCACCACCACGCCGGTGGAGACGTTCTCGGCGAGCAGCCCGAGGAACAGGTCCGTCGCATCCTCCTGACGCCCCAACCGCTCCGCGTACAGCTTCGCCTGACGCGCCGTCCACTCGTTGCGCTCCAGCTGCGTCTCCGCCAGGCCCGCCAGCCGCCCCGCGAGCGCCGCCGCCTCGTCGAACTTCGACAGGGCCACGCACAGCGCCTGCAGCCGCTGCACGCCCGCCGCATCCTCCGGCGCGAGCTGCACCCACTGGCGAGCCAACGGCTCCAGCTCCTCGGGCGCCGCGCCGGCCGCCTCGCGCCGGGCCACGTCCGCCTCCAGCCGTGCCTTCGGGTCGTCCGCGCGCGCCGCGGCCGCCTGCAGCGACTTCACCGCCTCCGCCGCGGCCGCGTCACCCGGGATACGCGACAGCACCTCTCGCCAGGCGGCCTCCGCGCGCGACGGGTCCGCCAGGGGGCCCTGGAGCAGCTGGGCCAGCTGCCGCCAGATGGTCGCCGCGACCTCCGCCACCGGCGCCGCCTCCGCCGCGCGTTGCAGCGCCAGCGCCAGCGCGGGCTGCGCCTGGGCCTTCTCCGCGTGCTCCACCACCGTGCCCAGCAGCAGCGGACGGCCCGGCTCCAGCTCCAGGGCGCGCGACAGCACCTCGAAGGCCCCGCGCGCGTCGTCCTTCTCCTCGAACATCAGCGCGAGCGCTTCGCAGAAGGCCACCCGCTCCGGGCGCGGACGCGGCGCCAGCAGCGCCAGGTCCAGCAGCGGCACCACGGCTTCCAGCTCGTCGTCCTCGGCCAACAGCCGCGCCAACTGGAACGCCGCCAACGCCTGCGTGGGGTCCAGCTTCAGCGCCGCTTCCAGGTGCTCGCGCGCGGCGTCCGCGTCCTTGAGCTGCGTCAGGAACAGGTCCGCCAACCGCAGCCGCATGCCCGCCTGGGTGGAGCGGTCCTTCACCGTGCCCAGGTAGCGCTCCAGCACCGCGACGGCTTCCGGAGCCCGGCCCTTCTCCAGGAGCTGCTCGGCCGTCAGGCTGGCCGCGTCCGCGCGGGACGCGTCCGCCGCCACGGCCTTCTCGAAGGCCGCCAGCGCGCCGTCCGCGTCGTTCATCCGGCCGAGGCGCAGCGTGCCCACGCGCAGCCACAGGTCCACCTGCGCGCTGCGGTCCTTCACCTCGCCCGCCATCGCTTCAATCTGCGCGATCGCCGGAGCGAAATCGCCGCCCGAGCGCAGCGTCAGCTTCTCGATGAGCGACAGGCCTTCGGGCATTCCCGGCCACAGCAGGAAGCAGCGGTCCAGCGCCTCCTTCACCTTCGCCGCCGCGCCCGGGTCGTACCAGGCGAAGAGCTTCGCCACGAGCAGCGACAGGCGCGCCGCGCTCTTCCGGTCGCGCTCTTCCAGCGACATGCTGCGCAGCATCCGCACGCGGTCACGCCACGTCTGCTCGAAGCGCTGCAACGAGCGCGCGGTCTTCTCCAGCCGCGCGTTCTGCGGCTCCAACGCACGGGCAACGTCCACCACCCGCTGCGCCAGTTCATGCTCGGTGGGGTCGTCCACCAGCCGCTCGGCGAGCGCGGCGTACTCCTCCGCCATTCCCGCGTCACCCAGCGCCGCGCGCTCGCGCTCCAAGGCCTCGAAGGCCGGCTGGAAGCGCTCCTCCGACAACAGCACCTGACGCACGCGCCGGAAGGTGGCACGGTCCGGCTTCGCGCGCGCCGCACGCTGCAGGCACAGCACCGCGCGGTCGCGCCGGAACAGCTTCTGCTCGTAGACGTCCGCGGCCTTCAGATAGTGGCCCGCGCACTCCTCGCCCTGAGTGGCGGCGCCCAGACGCTCCAGGACGTCCGCCAGCGCGGCGCCGTCCTGCCGCGACTCGTGCAGTCGCTTGAGACCTCGCAGCGCGGGGAGCGGATCCTTCGCCACCAGCAACGCGCGCTTGAGCAACTCCTCCGCGCGCTGCGTGTTGCGCTGCCGATCATGCGCGAGCTCCGCGGCGCGGCACAGCAGGCGCACCGCTTCGTCGGAGACGACATCGCGCGAGCGCCCCTCGTAGAGGCGAATCAACTCCTCGACACGGCCGGCCTTGTCGAGGGCCGCTTCGGTTTCGACGAAGGTGCGGTCATCGGACACGCGCAGCGTGGGACGCGACGAGGGCGTGGGCTGTTGCATGGAGGGGCGGGCCTTGGAATGGAAAGAAAAAGCAGCGAGGGCGCCAGTGACCGGAACTCTACCGGTCGCCAGCGCCCCCGAGCAATCGTGTAAAACCCGCCAAACGGCGGGAATCATTGGCCTTCTCGCTACCCGGCCGAGGGAGCGTCCGGCGGCGTCTCGCCACCCTCGCTTTCGTCCGCCGCATCCGCCGCGGGGGCCACGGCAGGTGCGGCCGTCTCCGGGAGCGCCTTCGCGCGCTCCACACCCGCGCTGTCGTTGAGCTGGGTGTAGAGGGCTACGGCCTTGTCACGCTGCTGCAGCTCCTCCGCGAGCTGAGCGGCGCGAGGCAGGTTGCCAAGCTTCTCGTGCAGCGGGAGCGCCTTGTCCTTGCGGCCAGCGCCCTCCCACGCCTCGGCGGCGGCGGCGAGGTCACCCAGCAGCTCCAGCCACCGGGCGCGGCCGGCCGGCTTCTGCTCCTGCTCGGCCCGGGCCAGCTCCTTCTGCGCCAGCTCCTTCGCCTCGTCGTCCAGCTTCAGCCGCTGCATGAAGTGGAAGGCCTTGGGCGGAGGCAGCGGGTTGAGGACCTCCACCGCCTCGCGGCGCTGGCCCACGGCCGCCAGCAGGGTGGCGGCACCCAGCCGATCACCCCGCTCCACCAGGCTCTTCACCTCGAGCCCACGGATGCGGTTGGCGCTGGCGACGTCCCGCGCGCGCTCGTACGACTTGCGCGCCAGGGTGAGCTTCCCGGAGCGCTCGTAGGCGAGCGCCGCCTGGTCGAACTGGCGGGCGCGCTCGTAGAGGCGGGCCACGTTCTCGAAATCACCCTTGCCGACGAAGTGCTCCATGAGGAGCTCGTAGGCACCGGCCTTCTCCAGCGTGGGCGCGAGCTGATCCGGCGGCAGCGTGCCCACCAGACGGCGGGCCGTGTCGTTGTCGCTCCCGGCCAGGGCGTTGCGCAGGGCGCTCTTGAGGTCGCCACCCGTCTCGAAGAGGCGAGCCGCCTCCGCGAAGGAGTTGTTGCGCTCATGCAACCGGCCCGCGTCGCGGGTGCGGCCCATGGTCTCCAGCTGCTTCGCCTGCTCGTCCCAGGTGCCCGTCAGCTCCGGGAGCGGACGCTCGCCACGCTCCGGGCGCTCGCCGCGCTCCGGACGCTCACCCCGGGCGGGCCGCTCGCGGCGCTCCGGACGCTCACCCGAAGCAGCACGCTCACCGCGCTCGGGACGAGCGCCACGCTCACGGCGCTCGGGACGGTCGCCACGCTCACGGCGCTCCTCGGAGCGAGGCGCCGCGACGGGCTCCTCGACCTCGGGGCCGGGCTGACGGCCGCTGGTCGCGAAGGCCGCCTCCGCGCGCTCGGCATCACCCGCGGCACGCCAGGCCTGACCGACCAGGAAGATGACTTCCGTCCACGCCTCGAACTTCTCGCGCGCCGGGTCCACGGCGGGAGCAGCCGCCTCCGCGGGAGCACCAGCCTCCGCGGGAGCAGCCGCCTCCGTGGCCTCACCCTCGGCGGGGGCAGGTGCCTCGGCGGGCGCCTCACCCTCGGCGGGCACGGCGGCCTCCACCGGGGCCGGGGCCTCGGCGGGAGCAGCAGCCTCCGCGGCGGCGGGCGCCTCGGGGGCGGCCGGCTTCGGCTGGCGCTGCACGCGCAGCAGCGTGGTGATGAGCCGGCCACGCGTGTTCAGGTCCAGGTCATCCAGCGACTTCAGCCGCATGGGCCGCAGCGAGCGGACAATGGCCTGCAGTGGCGCCTTCTCCGCACCGAAATCCGTCTTTGAGAGCGCCTTCTCCAGGATGCTCAGCTCGGAGATGACGCGCTGACCGGGGCCCACGGGGCCCTCATCGCGCCCGCGTCCACGGCCGTCTCCACGCCCACGGCCGTCGCCACGTCCTGGGCCACCACGACCGCCAAAACCACCACCCGGTCCGTCACGGCGAGGACCCTGGCCCGGTGCACCCCCGTCACGACCACGCCCACCCGGGCGCGGCCCACCGCTTCCATTCTCCTGAGGCACGTCTTTCTCCCGCTAGAACGCGTAGCGAATGTTCGGCGCCACCGCGAACCCGAACGAGCCCCCGGAGACGAGGTACTGCCCCGTCACCTCGAGCCCTACGGAAAAGTGGCGCAGCCGTGTGTAGTACTCCACTCCGGGCCCGGCAAACACAAGAATGTCGGAATCGGGGAGAAGCCGCTCCGGCGAAAACATCGCGTAGCCAGCACCCGCGCGGACATAGAACCAGGTGCGCTTCACTTCCTGACTGTCAGCGAACCCCACCAGGCGGGCTCGCAGCACCGCGCCGGGGATCAGGGAGGAGAAGTCACCTGACACCGCGCCGCCGGAGTTGCCCACATACTGGGCGCTCGTGCGCACGCTCGAGCCCATGAGGAACAGGCCCACGGACACGCGCTCGCCCAGGTCCACGCCCACCTCCACCTGCGCCATGGGCCCGGAGGAGAACGGACGCGGCGTGCCTTCGGCCGCCGGCGGGTTGGTGATGAACAGGGGCCCACCGAGCACCGCGAAGTAGATGCCCCGCTCGATTTCATCGAACGTGACAGCCGGGCGGTCGCCCTGGGCAGTGGTGGGCTGCTGGGCGCTCGCGAACGTGGGGAGGACGAACGAGGCGCACAGGGCAAGTGAGGCGAGGGCTTTCATGCGGTCCTGACGTTGGCCCGGCCCCCGCGGGGGAGAGGGAGCCGGGGAAAGGCGCGGTGGGCAGCCCCTCTTCAGGCCTGCCCACCCGGAGAAAGGCCACCCGGCGCTATTCGCCGGACTGCTTGAAGATGAACGGATACGTGACGACCACCACGCCGCCGCCCTTCGGCTCGGGGAACTTCCAGGTGCGAACGCGGCCGGCCACGCACGTCTCCAGCGCCGCGTTGCCCGCCGTGGACTGCGCCACCGACGACGAGGCGACCGTGCCATTGCCCGCGATGACGAACTTCACCGCCACCTTGCCGCCCAGCTTCGGGAAGCGGTTGAGGAGGCTTTCGAAGCAGTAGCGGATCTGCCCGCGGTTTCTGTGGATGACCTGGCGGATGAGCTCCTTGTCCAGCGAGCCCATGACCTCCGGGTCGGACGAGGTGATGCCCACGTCAACGCTCTGCTTGCCGCCCAGCACGCCCACGCCGCTGCCGTAGGTGCCGGTGCCGCCGCCACGGCCCTTGGTGCCGATGCCGCCAATGCCGATGGTGTCACCCGTGCCGCCGCCGCCGCCGCCCGAGCCGCGCAGCCCCATACCGCCGAAGCCGCCCGAGTTGCCCGCCTTGGCGCCGAACATGTTGCCCATGGCGCTCTTCAAGTCCCCCCCCAGGCCGCTCTTGCCGAAGACCGTGGAGATTCCGCCCTTGCCGCCGCCGAAGATTTTCGCGGTCAGCGCGCGCGCCTCGTCCTTCTTGCTCGGGTCGCCCTTGGGGGCGGTGCGGCTGTTGGTCTTGGGCGCGTCCTTCTTGCCCATCTGGCCTTCGTCGCCGCGGTTCTTCGCCGCCATCTCCCCGCTCTTCTTCTTCTCCTTCTGCTGGTTGAGGCGCTCGAGGAACTTGTTCTTCTGCGTCTCCGGCGGCTTGATGATGAGCTTCGCGATGCGGGCGTTGTCGGCCGACAGCTCGTCCGCGTACTCGTCCCCTTCGCCCGTGCGGTTCATCGCGGAGATGACGAACGCCGTCGCGATGAAGAACAGCACCAGGAAGATGTTGAGCGCGGTGTAGTCCATGGACTCGCCCAGCGGCACCACGACGCGCTTGGGCACGGCCTGGAAGGCCACCTCGAGCGTCACGCCGCCCAGGTCCACCCAGAGGAAGTCATCCGCGTCCAGCGTGAGCGTGTACGCGTCACCCTCATGCGAGGCCTTGCCGGACTCGATGACCGCCTTCAGGTCCAGCGTCTCCCCCTTGCGGGTGAGCTCACCCTTCATCTTCGCGGTGAAGCGCACGGTGAAGGACTGGCCGTCCGAGCGCACCGCCTCGAACTTCGGGCCGCCCAGGCGGGAGTCGCCCATGACGAAGTTCACGCCGGCGGCGCTGCCGACGACGAAGGCCCGCTTCACGCCCGGGGCCATGAAGAACTCGCCCACGCGCTGGTCACCCCAGGCGAAGCGCAGGCTCACGCCCAGTGGACCGCTGGACTTCGTGCGGCGCACCTTCCGCACGCGCGGCGCGGCGTCCTCTGGCGCGGCCACGACTGGGGCCGGCGCGGGCTCGGCGGGGGCTGCCACCGCGTTCTGCTGGGTGGCGGCGAAGGACGGGTCGATGGCACCCGCGACTGGAGCGGCCACCGCGGCCTGAGCAAGGCCCTCGGCCGGCGCCGGCGCGGCGATGACGGGGTTCTTCTCCGTCACCACCTCCGTGCTGGCCGCCGCGGCCGCCAGGTTCACCGCGGCCACCGCGGCCGGGTTCTCCAGGCGGATGGTGGTGCCACCCACCCGGATTTCATCACCGAAGGACAGCAGCCCCTTGGTGACGCGCTTGCCGTTGACGTACGTACCCTCGACGCTGCCCATGTCGATGATGGACATGGCGCCGTCGCCGGCGACCTCGATGACGGAGTGGATGCGGCTGACCTTCTCGTCCTCCAGGCACAGGTGCGCCGAGGAGAGACGGCCAATCTTGATGATGTCGCGCTCGTAGTCCTTGGAGGCGACCAGCGAGTCGCCCTTGAAGACCTTGAGTGTCAGAGGAACGGCCATGGGGGCTCCAACGTAAAGTGGGTACGGCGTCAGACAACGCGCGCGGCGGTGGGTTCCCGCCGCGGTGTGGCGCTGGCTACAGCTCGCCCACGGACTGCATCACCTTGTCCTCGAAGTCCTCGCGGATGCGGATGAGGTTCGAGTGCTGCACCCGGTCACGCGCTTCGATGTACTCGCCATCCGGCTTCGTGAGGTCGCCTTCGATGGTGTCGTCCTCGAAGTCGATGTTGGTCGTCTTGGAGTAGCGCACATTGCCCTCCCCTGGACCACCCGGGTTGGAGCCCTCGTCCTGAGCCAGGGCGGGCGTCACCGCGAGCACCGCACACAGCATCAACGCCTTCCGCATCACTGCCTCCCGGAAGGGACCCGAAGGCCCCTTCGCACACCGAATCCCCGGATGAGGGGGAAACACAAGGTTCGCATCATCCCCCGCGCCCCCGCCACAGCGAAGGCACTCGGGGGCGTCCCAACTTTCACAGCAGGTCGTCTTCCGGCTCCCCGGGTTCCGCCGAGCCTGAATTCTTCTGGCCGGAGTTCCCGTTCGTGGGGGCGGGCGCCGGCGGCGTGCTGCCGCTGGCGGGGGTGACCTGGGGCTCGGCGCCCGTGCCGGAGGCCGGCGTCGCGGCGGTGGCGGGCGGGTTCGCCGTCCCGGCCGCCTTCTCCGCGGCCTGCATCTGGGCCTGCTGCTGCTTCTGCAGCTCCTCCATCTGCTTCGCCTGCTCCTCGGCGAACTGGGCCTCGCGCTTGGCGTTGACGATGACCTCCACCTCGCGCAGCAGGGCGAACACGGGGGCCTCGGCGGGCAGCGCCACCTCGCCGCCAGCCATGGCGATGTACTTGCGGTACAGCTCCGAGGCGCGCTCGGGCGCGTCCTTCACCTTGTGGAGGATGATGGCGCGGTTGAGGTTCACCGCCGCCAGCTCGGGGTCGAGCTTCTCCGCCTCGTCGTACTCCTGCATGGCCTTGTCGAACTGGCCCATGCCCTTGTACGCGACGCCCAGGTCCAGGTGCGCGGCGGCGTTCTTCCCGTCCGCCTGGAGGATGCGGCGCAGGTGCTGCTCGGCCGCCGGGAAGTTCTCCGCGGACAGGGCCAGCTGCGCCAGCTCCACGTGCGCCGGCACGTAGTCCTCGCGCACCTCCAGAGCCTTCTTGAAGGACAGGCGCGCCTCGTCCACATCTCCCTCCTGCAGGAGGATGAGGCCGACCGAATGGTGGAGCTCCGGATCCGCCGCGTCCAGCTTCACGCCGCGCAGGGCCACCAGCTTCGCCATGGCGAGCTGCTTGCGGTCCAGGTAGCTGCGGATCATCACCTTCAGCGCGGTGGTGGACTGCGGGTCGCGCATCAGCGCGGCGCGCGTCAGGTCCATGGCCTTGGTGTGGTCCCCCTGCTGCCGGTAGATCTCCGCCAGCCGCGCGCGGGACTGCGCGTCATCCGGGTAGCGCTGGAGCACCTCCTGGTACAGCGCCACCGCGCCGGCGACGTTGCCCGCGTTCTGCTCCATCACGGCCAGGTTCTCCGACGCCTGCCGCAGCGAGGGCTTCTTCGTGAGCGCCGTCTTGTAGTGGTTGCGCGCCTCGGTGAGCTTGCCCTGACGCTCGGCGAGCACCCCCAGGTTGTAGTCGGCCTCGGCGAGGTTCCCGTCCGCCTCCAGCGCGGACTGGAACTTCCGCTCCAGCGACGGATAGTCGATGGCGTTGGCCTTCTTCTGCGTGTCGAACGCCTTCAGCGCGTCCTCGAAGCGGGCCTTGGCCGTGTTGGAGATGGGCGGCGGGGCGTCGGACTTGCCGGCGTTCGGATCCCCCGTCTTGGCCGTGGCGGAGCCGGTGGCCTTGGAGGAGGTACAACCGGCGGCGGCCAGCGAGACAGCCGCCAACAAGGGGAACAGGCGCATGGTGCGGATCGTCCGGTTCATTAGAGGAAATCCTCCGGCTCCTCGTCATTCCCGCCCTGCTTCGCGGGATTGGCGCCGTTGGTGGTGTCCGCCGGGCGGGCGTCCACCTGAGTCTCTGTCTGCGAGCGCAGCTGCGCGGTGAGGTCCGTCAGGTCCTCCTGCAGCGTCTCCGCCCGGGCCTGCTGCGCGTCCGCGGCCTTGGGCGCCGGCGGCGGCACGTCCTGGATGTTGGCCAGCAGGTCGCCGCCAATGAGCTGCACGCGGCCCTTCAGCGCCACCTTCTCCTCGGGCATGTCGGGGTAGCGGTCCGGCTGGTACGTGGTGCGCAGCAGCTTCAGGCTCTCCGCGGCGCAGTCGTTGTAGACGTCCAGCTCGCGGCTCTTGGCCACCGTGGCGGAGAACGCCTCGGTCGCCTTGTCCTTGAGCGGCTGCGCCTGGTTGGCGAACTCGTCGCGCAGCGCCTGCTCCGACTCCTCGTCCAGGCCGCGCGGCATGGGCGCGTTGGTGAGGCGGTCGGCGAAGTGGTCATACGCCAGGCCAATGCGGTGCAGCGCGCAGATGGCGGGCTCGGGCGCGCCCAGCGTCACCGTCTGCACGTACTTCTTCTCCACCACCTGGAGCGCGCGGCTCTTGTCCTGGATGCTCGCCTTGAAGCGGTTCGGTGACGGCGGCACGCCCCAGTACAGCTTCAGGCGCCGGTACTCGTTCCAGTCCAGGTCCACCGACAGGAACTGCGCCTGCGCGGCCGTGGCGAGCGCCGGCTTCTCCAGCGAACCCTGCACGCGGCGGGGCAGCTGGTCGAAGTGCTCGTAGATGCGCTTGTACATGCGGGACACGTCCCGCGACCTGCCCATCTTCTTGTACAGGGCGACGATGCGGCCCTCGGCGGCCAGATACCGGCTGGGGGAGCGCATGTTGTCGCGCTCGTACTGCTCCAGCATCTTGATGGCCTTGAACGCCGCGCCGCTCTTGCCCGTCAGGTCGATGATGGACAGGCGGATTTCGTCCGCGTCCTTGGCGCGCGGCCACAGCGTCAGGTAGTGCTCGCGGTTGCGCAGCGCGGCCTTCATCTGGCCCAGGCCCTCGCGGTAGGTGGCGGCGTTGAAGAGCGCCACCTGCGCCTTGGACTCGTCCCACTTCTGCACCACCGCGGGCTTGTCGTCCGCCGCGCCCCTGCGCTTCTTGCCGCGGCGCGCCCGGGCGTTGCCCTTCTCCCCCAGGCTGCGCTCGTAGCCGCGCACGTAGGCCTCGTATGTCGTCGCCGCGTCCTCGAAGTCGCCAATGGCCTCCAGCGCCTCCGCGTTCGCGTAGATGGAGTCCGGCACGTGCTTGGAGCGCGGGTACTCGGCGAACAGGCGCTTGCGCACCTCGATGGCCTTGTCCAGGCGCTTCGCCTTGTAGTAGTCGACGGACGCGTTGTAGAGCGCCAGGTCGGCGATCTCCGTCTGCGGGAAGTCCTTCACGAAGGCGAGGTACGCCTCGGCGGCCTTCTCGAACTCCTTCTTCTCCTCCAACTGGCTGACGAGCTTGAAGGACGACTGCTCGATGAGCTTCGCCAGGTCGTCGCGGAACTTGCCCACCGCCAGCTTGTCGTTGGCGTAGAAGCGCCGCGCCCACTCGTTCACCTTCGCGTAGTCCTGGAGCAGGTGGTACGAGTCGAGGATGAGGTTGGCGGAGATCTCCGCGGCGCGCTCGCCGTTCTCGAACTTGTACTCGGGGTAGCCGAGCGCGATCTCGCTGAAGCGCAGCACCGCCTCGTCGAAGTGGTTGTGGCGGTAGTAGATGTTGGCCGCCTTGAAGGCGATCTCCACCCGCTTCTCACCCTTGGGCACGTACTTGAGGTAGCGCTCGCACGCGTCGAGCAGCGCCTTCTTCAGCGTGGGGATGGCGGCCTTCTTGGTGATGTCCGAGCCCACCGCCTCGCCCTTGCCCTCGCCCCGCGCCTCGCCCGCCTTGACGACCTCGTCGTAGGCCAGCACCGCGTTGTAGGCGGCGTTCTGCAGCCACTTGCCCGGCTTGCCCGGCTTCGGCTTGCCCTTGTCGTCCTTGGCCTCCAGCACCTTGGCGTCCTGGAGCACGACGAGCGTGTAGTTGGCGGCGGCCTTGTCGAACTTCTGCAGGTTGTCGTTGAGCAGCTCGGCCCAGAAGAAGCGCAGGTCATACGCCTTGGGGTTCTCCGGGAAGAGCGTGAGGTAGTCGCTGTACACCGCGTCCGCGTAGCGGAACGTCTCCTCGTTGCGCGTCTTCTTGCCCTCGTTGTGCCAGGTGACGGCGAGGTTGGACAGCGTGCGCTCGGACAGCTCCTTCGCCTCCGCCAGCAGCTTCTTGTCCTTGTCCTCCTTGATGACGCCGGAGCCCTCGACCTCCTTCATGATCTTCACGAGCCGGCGCACCTGGACCACGGTGCGCTCCTTGTTGCCCATGCGGAGGATGCAGTCGACGATGCGGCCCTGGAAGCCAGGCGCCTCGGGGGACAGCGGCTTCTCCTTGATGAGGCCGTTATAGGTGATGGCCGCCTCGCGGTCCTTGCCATCGCCGTAGTACAGGTTGGCCAGCTGCTTCAGCATCGTGAAGCGGTCTTCCGGGTTGGTGGCCACCTTGCCGAACTCCGCCCGGGCCTGCCCCACGTCCCCCTCGTGCGCGAACGCCCGCACGTAGTCGGTGCGCGCCTCGCGCAGCAGCGAGCCGCGGCCGCTCTTGCCGCCGTCCTTCTCCACGGCGTTGGCCCCGGCCAGCTCGCCGTAGAGCACCACCGTCTTGAACTTGTCCTTGGCCGACTCGAAGTCGCCCATGTTGTAGTGGCACCAGCCCTGCTTGTAGAGGGCGAAGGCGTACACTTGGTTCTCGGGGAACTCGGAGGCCTTCTTGTACGCCGCCAGCGCCTTCTCCAGCTCCGGGCGCTTCCCCTTGGAGTTGTTGAAGTAGTACTCGCCGAAGGCGAAGTAGGCGTCCGGGATGAACTTGGACTTCGGGTGCTTCTCCACCAGGCGCTTGAAGGCCACCAGCGCCTTGCGATCCTGGCCGTCCTCCATGAGGTACTGGCCCAGGAAGAAGAGCACCTCGTCGGTGCGCTCGAAGGCCGGGTACTCCTGGACGATCTTCGTGTACTGCTCCACCGCGAGCTTGCCGTACTCCTTCTGCTTCGCGATGAACTCCGCCTTCTCCGCCTTGGCCCGCTTCTGGCCCGCGGCGTCGTTGCGGTTCATGGCCTGGATGAGGTCGTCATCCTTCCGGTTGGCCTCGAAGAAGAAGAACTTGGACTCCTCCCAGTAGAACTCGCCCAGGCGGAACAGGAGGCTGGGGGCCTCCTTCGGATCCGGCGACAGGGAGATGATCTTCTTCAGCGACTGGATCTGCTCGCGCCGCTTGGAGGCCACCTGCAACTCGACGCCCAGCCGGAACTGGTCGTACTGGAGCGCGGGAGCGACCTCTTCCTTCTTCTTTTCACGGGTGATGTCGCCAGCCAGGGACTTGTCCACCGCGGTGGCGGACTTCCGGCCGAGATCGGCATCGCGCGGGGCTTTCTTCTCCTGGGCGGCGGAGGCCGTGGCCAGGAGGACGAGGCAGACGAGAAGCGAACGGCGCATGGTCTTCCTAGGAGAGGGGCACCGGCGTCCCCGGTTGCCTGCCTGGTAGGCAAGTGTCCGGGAATCTTCGGGAATTTCCATTCGGGGACCCTCACTATGCGCGGTTTCCGCGCGGCGGGTCAACACTGACTGGCCGCCTGCTTTCCTCGGGGAGCGTCGGTTCAAAATCTTCCAGATCCGCTGTGAGAATCGGCGCCCTGGAGTTGCCGTGTCGGACCTGCCAGGTATGGGGGAACGGACGGTCGGTTGCCCGGCCTCCCCGCACTGGAGTACGCGTCGGATCATGAGTCTCCTCCCCGAAAGCGCCAGCTTCGAAGAGCTGGTGCAGGACTACTTCCTCGCGGTGCGTGGCGCGGGGCTGATGCTCTCCGCCCTGGACACCGAGCTTTTGACGACCTGGGCCCGGGAAGGCGTTCCCTTCGAGGTGGTGGCGCGCGGAATCTCCCGCTCGGCGGAGAAGGCCCTCTGGGACGCGCGGCCCGGAGAGCCGGTGCTGCGCTCGCTGCGCGCGTGCCGGCGGCAGGTGGAGTCGGAGATCAAGAAGTACCGGGAGCTGGCGGCGGGCGCGGGTGAGGAACCCTCCTCCTCCGCCCCCAGGCGCAAGCGGGCCCGCTCCTGGGAGGAGACGCGGCACGCGCGGCTGTGCGCGGCGCTCGAGGACCTGGCGGGGCGGAACGAAGCACTGTCGCACCGTGTGCGAAACCTGCGCATCACCGTCCTGGCGCATGTCCCGGAAGAGCCGGCGGCCATGGACGCCCAGGAAGTGCTGGCGTTCCTGCTGGTGCTGCGCGCCCTGCCCTTCCTGGACAGGTGCGCCCTGTGGCGTGAGGCCCTGGCGGCGTCCGCGGAGCAACAGGTGATGTCCCCGCGCGCCCGCAAGGTGTCCCGGCGCTTCCGGGTGCTGGCGACGGTGCGGCGGCGGCTGGGCGTGAAGGAGCTGTAGGCGGACGAAACGCCTGTCCGCCCGTTCAGTGAACTGACGGCCGAGGGGAGGCTCTGGTATGGCGGAGCGTGAGATGGCTCCAAAGGCGAATGGCGAGGCGTGTGGTGTGTGCGGCGGGCGGACCTATGTCATCGAGCGCCGTGGGGAGCAGGCCCACGCGCGCATCTGCGCGTGCTCCGAGCACTGCTCGGTGTGCGGCGGGCGCGGCCACGTGCTGGTCGAGCGGGAGGGTGAGTTCAGCCAGAAGATGGGCCCCCGCCGCTACGAGGTGATGGAGACGTGCGTATGCACGCAGCGGCGGAAGCGGGTGGCGCGCTTCAACGAGGTGGGCCTGCCCGCCGTCGTGTCTCACGCGAGCTTCGACAACTACCGGGCCTTCAACGAGGCGCAGGACCGGGGCCGCGGCGTGGCGCTGCACTTCGCCCATCAGTACGTGAAGGGCGGCCCGTCCAAGGGCTTCATCCTCAGCGGGCCGGTGGGCACGGGGAAGACGCACCTGATGGCGGCCACCCTGGCGCACCTGGTGCTGGAGTTGGGCGTGCGCGGGCGCTACGTCGAAATCTCCCTGCTCTACGCCACCATCCGGCGCGGCTTCCAGGAGGGAAAGAGCGGCGGAGAAATCATCGGGCCCCTGTCGGAGGTGGAGGTGCTGGCCATCGACGAGCTGGGAAAGGGCCGCGGAAGCCCCTTCGAGATGGAGACGCTCGATGAGCTGATTGCCCGCCGCTACAACGCGGGCCGCACCACGCTCTTCGCGACGAACTACTCCCTGGAGCCGGAGAAGCGCGCCACGCGCAGCGCGGCGCCGTCGGGCTACCGCACCACAGAGGACGCGCGCGGCGCGGCGCGCGACGCGGAGCTGCTGCGCGAGCGCGTGGGCGAGCGCATCTACAGCCGGCTGTGCGAGCTGTGCACCTTCGTGGAGCTGCCGAAGGACACGCCGGACCGGCGCCGCACCCGGCAGGAGATGGACGCGCCCATGCACCATTCGCTGGGCGGCGGGCGCACACCAGGACGGTAGTCACGCCGCGCCGGGCGTCCGCCTCCGCCGTCCCGCTCGACGACCGGCGGAGGCTTCACGCATCCTGTGTCCATGACTGACGCCATCCTCGTCCTCGTCACCGCCCCCACCTCGGACAAGGCCGCCGAGCTGGCTCGCGCGCTGGTGGAAGCGCAGCTCGCCGCGTGCGGCAACATCGTCCCCGGCCTGCGCTCCATCTACCGTTGGGAGGGGAAGGTCCAGGACGAGCCCGAGGTCCTGCTCATCCTCAAGACGCGCGCGGCCCTCTTCGAGCCGCTGCGCGCGCGCATCGTCGAGCTGCATCCCTACGACGTCCCGGAGGTGCTGCGCGTGGACATCGCGGAGGGGCACGCGCCGTACCTGTCCTGGATTCTGGGTAGCACCCGCGCCTCGGACTGAGCTCCCGCTCCCCTGCTCTACTGACGGGCACAGCCAGCGCCCCGCCTGCGGCTGGCGCAGTGAAATACGGCGCGGCGAAAGGAGCGTTGTGGGCTCGCCCTCTTCCCCCAGGAGCCGACCCCCATGTCCCGACTGCGCAGCTTGTGCCTCCTCGGACTCGTGTCCGTGGGTGGCGTCGCCTGCTCCAACGGCGCGCAGGCGCCCGCTCCGGCGTCCGATTCGAGCCGCCTGCCCAGCTATCCGGGCTCGCGGCAGCCCTCGGCCCCCAACCTGCCGACGCCCACGCCGCAGAACGACAACGACGACGCCTCCGGCCACGACGGCGATGACGATGACGACCCGCCCGTCGCGGAGCAGCCGCCTCCCGCCCCGGGCCGCAGGCCCCGGAGCCGCCCGCCTACGCGAAGCAGTGGTACGTCAGCCCGTCCGGGGATGACTCGGCGAAGGGCTCGCGTGAAGAGCCGCTGCGCACCATCTCCAAGGCCCTGACGCTGGTGGGCCCGGGGGAAATCATCCGCGTCCAGAAGGGCACCTACGAAGAGAAGCTCGTCATCAACGCCAGCGCCAAGGCCGGCACCGCCGAGGCCCCCATCACCCTGCGCGGCGAGGATTCGCCCAAGGTCGTTCCCACCGGCAGCGGCTGGTTCATGGCCCACGTACAGCGGCCCCACTGGCGCATCGAGGGCTTCGAGTTCGACGTCCGAGGTCAGCGCCAGGTCGCCGTGACGTTCTCCGGAAACACCACCGGCACCGTGCTCGCGGACAACGAGCTGCACCACGGCGCGTTCGGCAGCGGTATCAGCACCGACGCGGGCGCCAACGGCATCACCATCGAGAACAACCACATCCACCACTTCGCGCGGGGCGACGACGACTCGCACGGCGTCGTCATCGCGCCCACGTCGGTGGACATCACCGTGCGGGGCAACGACATCCACGACAACTCGGGTGACTCGGTGCAGTGCCTGGGCCCCGAGGGCTTCAGCAACAACACCCCGGCGCGCGGCGTCCTCATCGAGGACAACGACATGTACGACAACCGGGAGAACGCGGTGGACCTCAAGACGTGCCACGACGTCGTCGTGCGCGGCAACCGCATGTACGGCTTCGAGAAGTCCTCTTCGTCCCGTGGCGAGGCCGTGGTGGTGCACTACTCCGCGCGCAACGTCGTCATCGAGGACAACGACATCTCGGACGCGTCGCTGGGCATCGCCGTGGGTGGCAACCGCGTGGGCGCGCCGCCCACCAACGTCTCCATCCGCCGCAACCGCATCCACGACTTGAAGGCGCCCGAGGGCTCCGGCATCCGCATCGAGAACGGCAGCGACGTGCGCGTGCTGCACAACACGGTGGTGGGGACGGACGGCTTCGCCTTCGTGGTGGGCCACGGCACCGGGGGGCCGTCCACCAACATCGCGGTGCGCAACAACGTGTTCGCCACGCGCAACGCCGTCAGCATGGGCCTGTCCGCCCCCGGCCTCAGCATGACGTCCAACCTCTACCTGGCCGGCGCCGCGTTCAACACGGGCATCTTCA
This sequence comes from Myxococcus sp. AM009, assembly GCF_013372605.1. Lineage (NCBI taxonomy): Bacteria > Pseudomonadati > Myxococcota > Myxococcia > Myxococcales > Myxococcaceae > Myxococcus > Myxococcus sp. AM009. The sequence goes on along the minus strand of NZ_JABXEP010000058.1, from coordinate 19,943 downwards.
TCGCCCCGCAGAGCGACTGGGAGGGCAGCACGCTGGCCCACTGGCTGTCGAACGGCGTGGAGCTGGACTCGGATGAGAGCGGCGAGCCGCTGGTGGACCTGGACCTGCTGATGCCCGGCGAGCGCGCGGTGGACCGGGGCATGGACCTGGGGCTGCCCTACTGCGGCGCCGCGCCGGACATCGGCGCGGTGGAGTCGGACTGCCCCGAGGCCGCCACCGCCGCGCTCATGGAGTAATCGCGCGCACCAGCGAATTGCCGGCGTCCGCCACGTAGAGGCGGCCGTCCGGCCCCACCGTCAGGCCGGCCGGGAGGACGAGCTCCGCCTTGTCCCCCGGCCCGTCCGCGTGGCCGTAGCGCCCGCTGCCGGCAAGCGTCGTCACCTTGCGCGCGCTGCCGTCCGCGTTCAGGACGACGCGGCGCACGCGGTAGTTGCCCGGGTCCGCCACCGCGAGCGAGCCATCCTTCAGCACCGCGATGCCCAGGTACGGCAGGAACTGGGACGACTCCGGCGCGCCGTCACGGAAGCCCGGCGTCGTTCCCGCCACCACCGACGTGAGCCCGTCGCGGATGCGCACCACGCGGGACATGCCGGACTCGACGACGAACAGCGTGCTCCCATCCGCGCTCACCGCCACGCCCGAGGGCCGGTAGAGCCAGTCACCCTGCAGCGTCGTCACCGGGTGGCCCTCCTCCACCAGGTCGATGCGGCGAATCACGCCGTTGTTCATGTCCGCCACCAGCAGCGCGGTGCCATCCGGCGTCACCGCCAGGCCCGTGGGCTGGTTGAAGGCCGCCTGCTTCGCGGGGCCGTCCATCAGCCCCGGCGTCCCGCCCGCGAACACCTCCACCGTCCCTTCCGGGTCGATGCGGCGGATGACGTAGTGGTCGGTATCGGCCACGTACACGTTGCCCGCGGCGTCCGCGGCGATGCCCATGGGTCCATTGAGGCCAGAGGCCACCGTCTTCACCTCGCCCTCCGGCGTCACGCGCTTCACCGCGTTGCCCAGGCCGTCCGCCACCACCAGGCTCCCATCCGGCAGCAGGGCCACCGCGGTGGGCGCCCCCAGCGAGTTGCCCGCCACGGGGACACCGGCGCGGACACGCTGCCCGGGAATGCCCGCCACCGTGCGGACCTCGGCCGCGGAGGGCCCCTGGGGGCCCGACACGTTCTGCCGCTCGAAGCGCACCAGTGTGTCGGGCACCGGCCGGCCCAGCGCCTTGTAGAGCACGTTCGCGACGATGCGGGCCGCGCGCGGGTCCGCCATGTCCTCGGAGGCCAGCGTGCGCACGAAGTCGATGCCTCCGGAGGAGAAGATGTAGGCGTCGCCCTGCTTGCGCAGCACCATGTGGCCGAAGCCGAAGGCGCCCTGGAGCGACAACAGCGGGGACTCGGCCAGCACCTCCAGGCCCTCCGGCGAGCTCCCGTTGCCCACCAGCTGGTCCACTTCGTAGCCGTTGGCCATCCACAGCGTGTCACCGGCCTTCAGCCCCGAGCCCGCCAGCGCCCAGTGCCCCGGGTGGGTGATGACGGCGGGGAAGCCGAACTGGTGCCAGCGGGCGGAGAACTGCACGCCCAGGAGCGCGTTCTCCGGACGGCCCACGACGCGCTCGCGGAACTTCACCGTGCGCTGCGCGCCCGTGTACGGGTCGTTCGCGTGGCCCTTGTAGCAGGCGATGATGCGCCGCGGCCGGCCGTCCTGGGACGGCTCCATCTGCACCTGCCAGTACGCGTTGTTCGCGCCCAGGTTGAGCAGCGACCGGCCCTCCGCCACCGCCCGGTCCGCGTGCGCGCGGATGCGCGGGCTCCAGTACTCGTCGTGGCCCGACATGAAGAAGGCCTTGGCGCCGGCCAGGAAGTCGTAGCTGGCGTCCAGGTCCTCGTCGGTGAAGTAGCCCACGTCCAGGTCCTGCGACTCCAACCACTGAACCAGGCTCAGGTCGTCCGTCAGCAGGTGGCCGCTGCCATGGCCGCGGTAGTTGGGCCGGTCATAGGACACCCGGAAGGCGCGGCTGACGCCGTGCTCGCGCATCACCCGGTCGCGGTCGTCATAGAGGCTGGTGCCGCCCCAGGTGTTGTAGGCGGCCCAGGTGGCGGTGGGGATGAGGACGGCCACCTCGGCGCGCGGGTTCGCGTCCCGCACGAAGAAGGGCACGTAGCGCTGGTGGTTGTCCTCGCGCACCAGCTTCACCACGTACACGCCGCGCACCCAGTCTTCACCGACGGGAAGCTCCAGCGTGGGCGCCCAGCGACAGGCGACCACGCCCGTGGCGCGGTCCGCGGGACAGTCGCCCTGGCGCACGCCGGGCACCGGGCCACCGCGCGCCAGCTCGCGCGCGCCCGCACCGCCGTAGTGCCCCATCCGGTACACGTACCAGCGGAAGCTCCGGGCCTCGGACACCGACACCGCGACGCGCAGCGTCTCACCCTGCGTCAGCGTGGCCTTCAGCGCGTAGCCTTCGATTTCCCGGCTGTGGGCGTTGCGGGTGATGCGCCACGCCGTGGTCCCCGGGCGGCGGTTCTCCTCGCGCACGGCGTCCGCGTCTCGCGGCGGCGGCTGCACCGGGCCCGCGTCGGGAGGCTCGGGCTCTTCGGAGCCGGCGTCCGGCCCCCCCGCGTCGATGAGGCCCGGATGCGGCGCACCGTCGCCGCCGTCATAGCCGTCGTTCAGCGGAGGCGTGTCGTGTTTGTCACCCGGTATCACCGGGCGCACGGCCGCCTCCTCACAGCCACTGCCACCGAACACGAGCGCAAGCCCGCACACCCAGCCCGCCCAACGGCCTGCCTGAGCCATCCCGTTCCTCCACGCCACGGCTAATGGACCGGAGGGTAGGCACGAACACTCTGGAGGGAAGCGGGTGCCCTCCTGGGAGCAATGAATTGGGATGGATCACCCGGACAAAAGCCCAGGGCGGGAAACGGCCTACCCTCCCAGGAGCTCCCGGTGCAGCCGGGCCGTGAGCGCCTTCAGGTGGGCTTTGTCCACCAGCAGCGTCAGTTGCAAAGGCGACGTATGGGCCGCGTGGACGTGCGCCCCCAGCTCCTCGGCGGCGGCCAGCGCGCGGCGCAGCGGCGCCCAGTCCGCGTTCAACCCCACGCCCACGCAGGTGACGGTGCCCAGGTCCTCGCGCCAGGACACCCCGTCACCGAAGCGCGTGGCCAGCTCCCGGCGCAGCGCATCCGAACCATGGATGTCCGCCAGGGGCACGGTGATGACCGTCCGGCGCGGCCCGCCCGCCGGGCCCTCGAAGTCCAGCGTCCGCCCGCGGACGGCGCGCGCGTCCAGGAACTCCAGCAGCTCGGGCAGGCGGATGGGCTCCGCGGCGGACAGCACGGCCATCTCCGCGTCGGCGGTGACGCCCTTGAGCCGGCTGTCTGTGGGGACAGCCAGCTCCTGGACCGCCGTGCCCGTTCCCTGGCCGTGCGCGGTGCGCGCGAGGATGGTGATGCCCCGGGCCTTGGCCCACTCCACCGCCTGCGCGTTGAGCACCTTGGCGCCCGCGCTCGCCAGCTCCTGCATCTCGTCGTAGCTCAGCGACTCCAGCTTGCGCGCGTCCGGCACCACGCGGGGGTCCGCGCTGAACACGCCGTCCACGTCCGAGTAGATTTCACACGCCTCCGCGTCCAGCGCCGCCGCCAGCGCCACCGCCGTCGTGTCCGAGCCGCCGCGCCCCAGCGTCGTCACTTCCTTCTTGAAGGAGACGCCCTGGTAGCCCGCGACGATGACGACCTTGCCCCGTGCCAGTTCGTCGTGGATGCGGTACGGACGCACCTCCACGATGCGGGCCTGCGCGTGCGCGTCCGTGGTGATGATGCCGCTCTGGCTGCCGGTGAAGCTGATGGCCGGCACGTCCAGCTCCTGGAGCGCCATGGAGAGCAGCGCCATGGAGATGCGCTCGCCACAGGTGAGCAGCATGTCCAGCTCGCGGCGCGGCGGGTCCGCCGAGACGCCCTTGGCCAGCGCCAGCAACTCGTCCGTGGTGTCGCCCATGGCGCTCACCACCACCACCACCTGATAGCCCGCCTCGCGCTTGTCCTTCACCCGCTGGGCGACCTTGCGGAGCTTCTCCACGCCGGCGACCGACGAGCCGCCGTACTTCTGGACCACGATTGGCATGATTCGACTCACTACCCCTGTTCGGTGTGTCCGGAAAACCACACGCGTGGGCCTCCTGCAGAAGTCCGGCCAGCCGCTGGACGACGCCCACACACGCAGTCGGTGTCGCCTTGACACGCCAATGTCGGGTTTAATACCGCGCCCATGCCGATGATCGAGGTCCAGCACCTCACCAAGCGATACCGAGAGCGGGTGGCCGTGGACGACCTCACCTTCCAGGTCGAGGCGGGTGAGATTCTCGGGTTCCTCGGCCCCAACGGGGCGGGCAAGTCCACCACCATGAAAATCCTCACCGGCTTCCTCCCGCCGTCGGAGGGGGTGGTCCGCGTCGGGGGCCATGACGTCGAAGCGCAGCCGCTGGAGGTGAAGCGCCGCATCGGCTACCTGCCGGAGCAGCCGCCGCTCTACGTGGAGATGACGGTGCGCGGCTACCTGCGCTTCGTGGCCTCGCTGAAGGGGCTGTCGGGGAGCGCCCTCAAGGCCGAGCTGGAGCGGGTGGCCACCCTCATGGGGGTGACGCACGTCATGGACCGCGTCATCCAAAACCTGTCCAAGGGCTACAAGCAGCGCGTGGGAATCGCCCAGGCGCTGCTCGGCTCACCGCCGGTGCTCATCCTGGACGAGCCCACCGAGGGCCTGGACCCCGCGCAGCGCGCCGAGCTTCGCGCCCTCATCAAGGGCCTGGCCGGCAAGCACACCGTCATCCTCTCCACGCACATCCTCCCGGAGGTCACGATGACGTGCCAGAAGGTGCTCATCATCCACCAGGGAAAGATGGCCGCGTACGACGACATCTCCCAGCTGGCCCGCATCCACGGGCAGGCGGAGAGCGCGTCGCTGGAAGAAGTCTTCATCAAGCTGACCGCCGCCTGAGCGCGGCCCCCTTTCAAGGACCCTGCCTCCATGCGCACCGCCCTGGCGATTGCCCGCAAGGAACTGTCCATCTCCTTCACCACGCCGTGGGCCTACGCCGTCTTCACGGCGATGGCGGCGCTGACGGCCTTCTACTTCACGGACCTGCTGCAGGCGTTCAACGACGTCCAGGGCGTGGCGCGCCGGGTGGGCTGGGCGCAGATGTCCCCGGACTTCAACATGTACCGCAACCTCACGGACGGGGTGGTGGTGGAGCTGTGGGGCAGCGTCCTGGTCATCACCCTGGTCGTCGCGCCGTTCCTGTCCATGCGGCTGTTCGCGGAGGAGAAGCGCAACCGCACCTTCGAGCTGCTGATGACGGCTCCGGTGCGGCCCATTGAAATCGTGCTGGGCAAGTACCTGGGCGGCCTGGGCGTCATCTGGGCCACGCTGGCGCTCACGCTCGTCTTCCCGCTGCTGCTGTCCGCGCTGGGCCACAGCGAGTCCGGGCCGGCGCTGGAGTGGTCCACCGTCCTGCTGGGCTACGGCGCGCTGCTGCTGTGGGGCGCCACCTGCATGGCCGTGGGCCTGTTCATCTCCGCGCTGACGGAGAGCCAGATGCTGGCGGCCTTCCTCACCTTCTGTGTCCTGCTGGCGTGGATGCTGCTGGGCCAGGTGGCCCGGCGCGCGGAGGAGCCGCTGCGCTCCGCGCTGTCCTACGTCGCCTGTGACCTCCAGTTGCAGGGGATGCTCAAGGGCGTGCTGGACGCACAGTCGCTGGTGTTCTTCGCCTCCGTCATCGGCTTCTCGCTCTTCCTCACCCACCGCGCGGTGGGTGCGCAGCGGTGGGCCTGACATGAAGGCCGCCAACGCCGGCAAGGTCCTGGGCGCGTTCGGACTGCTGCTGCTCCTGTCGAGTCCGTTCACCCTGCTGGTCACCTCAGACAGCGCCGTCACCGCCGCCGTGAAGGCCGGCGCGGGCCTGGTGCTGGTGGGCATCTACGGCGCGACGAACTACCGGCAGTTCGGCCAGTTCGCCACCCGCCGCGCCAGCAGCTTCTTCGCCACCACGGTGCTCACCACGCTGGGCGTGTTCGCCGGGCTGGTGGCGGTGAACTACCTGGCCTTCAAGCAGAACCGGCGCTGGGATTTGACGCAGGCGCGCATCCACACGCTGGCGCCGCAGACGGTGTCCACGCTGGCCGCGATTTCGGACCCGGTGCGCGCCATCGCGTTCATCACCCCGGCACATGCCCAGTACGCCCAGCTGGAAGCGCTCTTCGCGCTCTACCACGCCGAAGCGCCGGGGAAGTTCGAGTACACCTTCAAGGACCCGCGCCGCGGCCCGGACCTGGCCGCGAAGTACCAGGTGCGTGAGGGCCAGACGGCGGTGGTGCTGGTACGCGGCGAGGGCGAGCACGCCACGCACACGCTGCTCGCCACCGTGTCCGAGCAGGAGCTGACGCACGCGGTCCTCAAGCTGAACGCGGTGGGCACCCAAAAGGTGTATTTCGTCACCGGCCACGGGGAGTGGCCACTGGACAAGGAGCAGGCGCCGCCCAATGACCCGGGCGCCAGCCTGTCCGAGCTCCGGCGGCAGCTGCTCCAGGAGGGCTACACCGCGGAACCGCTGAACCTCGCGGGTGTCCAAGCCGTGCCACGGGACGCCGCGCTGGTCATCATCGCGGGGGCCCGGGCGCCCTACACCGCGCCGGAGAAGGAGGTGCTCCAGCGCTACCTCGCCTCTGGTGGACGCATGCTCTACTTCGCTGACGCCGGCCTGCGTGACGGCCTGGACGGACTGCTGGCCGAGCACGGCGTGCAGGTGGACGAGGGCATCGTCGCGGACGCGCAGTACAACAGCGGCAACCCCTTCGTGGTGCTGTCGCTCTTCTACAGCGACCACGAGATTGGCAAGCCGCTGCACCAGCGGGGACTCAACGTGGAGTTCCCCACCCCGCGCAGCCTGAGCCTGCTGCGCATGGGGATGGCGCCGGGCGTCCAGGTGCAGCCGGTGGTCCTCACGTCGCAGCATGGCTGGGTGGAGAGCACGCCGGAGGAGAACGCGGTGCCTTCGGATGGCGAGAAGACGGGCCAGTTGGTGCTGGTGGCCGCCGTGACGCGTGATACCCAGGCCTCGCCGGGCAAGCGCTTTGATGAAGCGCGCCTGGTGGTGATGGGGGACTCGGAGCTGCTCCTGGACCCGAATTGGGGCCATGAGCCCAACCGCAACCTGGTGATGAACGCGCTGGGCTGGGCGTCCAACCAGCTCACGAAGGTCACCATCCGCCCGCCGGACCGCGAGGTCTCCACGCTGGAGCTGGACGCGGCGGCGCTCAGCCGCATCCGCTTCTTCGCCACCGACCTCATGCCATTGACGCTGCTGGGCGTGGGCCTGGCCATCTGGCTGTCGAGGCGCAACAAGTGACGCCGCGTGGAGGAAGGTGGCGGTGGAGCACCCTCACCGTCGTCACGGCGGGCCTGGGGCTCGCGGCCTGTCCCGGGGAGAAGGCGTCCGACGCGAGCGAGGCCCGGCGGAGCGCCGACGCCCAGCAGCGCCTCTTCGTCACGGGGACGGAGGAGACGCGCGGTCAGGACGAAGGAGCGCCCGCGAAGCCCGTCTTCACCCACCTGACGGTGAGGGCTCGGGGCGCCACCACGGAGCTGGTTCGCGAGCAGGACGGCACGTGGAAGGTGACGGCGCCCGTGGCCGCGCGCGCGGAGGCGGCCGTGGTGGAGTCCATCCTCGGCACGCTGGCGTCTTCGAGCTTCAGCGCCACCGTGAAGGAGGCGCCCACCGACGCCGACCTGGACGCGTATGGCCTGAAGCCGCCCCTCTTCACCGTCACGGCCCGGGCCTATGTGCCAGACGCGCAGGGCCAAGGGGCGAAGGACCCCGCCCGCCAGCGCACGGTGACGCTGCACGGTGGCAAGGAGAACACCTACGACGGCTCCGTCTACGTGCGCCGTGACGCGGAGCCGGCGGTCCACTCCGCCGCGGGCACGGTGCGCTGGGCCCTGGACCGGGACACCTTCGCCCTGCGCGCCAAGGACCTCCTGGCGCCCCTGGACGCGCGTGCGCTGAAGCGCATCGACGTGAAGGCGCCGCAGGGTGCGTATCAACTGACGCGGGACGCGGACGGCACGGGCTGGCGGCTGGTCTCCCCGCTGGCCGCCAACGCGAACGCGACGCGTGTCGCGGACCTGGTGAAGGCCTTGGTGGAGCAGCGGGCACTCTCCTTCCCCGAAGACACACCAGAGACACGGAAGCGGTTGGGGCTGGAGACGCCGGTGGTGGACGCCCGCTTCACCGGCGGCCCGGGCGAGCCGGTGCGGGTGCGGATGTCCCGCGTGACGGACGACGGCGCCGCGCGCGCCTATGCGTTGCGCGAACAGGGGACGCAAGCCGTGCTGGGCGAGGTGCCCGAGGACGCCCTCGGCGTGCTGGACGTGAGCGCCCGGGAGCTGAAGGACCGGCGCGTGCTGGAGTTCCGGCGCCAGGACGTCCGCCGCATCGTGTTCCACCCGGGCGGTGGCGCGCCCGCCATCACCGTGGTGAACACGTCGGAAGCCACCGAAGGCGCCGGACACTGGGACATGGAGTCCCCGCGGCGGGGCAAGGCACAGCACTTCAAGCTCGCCTCGCTGCTGCGCGCGCTGGAAGGGCTGAAGGCGACGGGCTCTAGCGAGACGAACCCCAAGAATTGGGCTCGGTATGGCGTGACGGCGGACTCGCCCGGCGCCGTGCTGTTGGACTCGGATGGACGTGAGCTGGCGCGGCTCTGGCTGGGCACTGAAGTGCCCGACGAGCCCGGCACGCTCTACGCCCGCGGCGCTGGCCCCGACGTCCTCAAGGTGCCCGAGTCACGCCTGACGTTGCCCACCCGGCCCGAGGACTTGTTGGAAGCAGCGCCGGCCCCCGACGCGCCGAAGCCGCCCGCGAAGACGGAGCAGGCGCCCTGAGCGCCCTCCATTGAGAGACTGAGTGACGCCCCCGCGCCGCGCCGCGGGGGGCCTACACCTCCAGCAACACATACCGCTGGTCCGGAGTGTGCTTCGCCAGCAGGGGCATGGCCACGTTGTAGACGGGGATGCCGCTCTTCGTCTTCCCGCTGCGGGCGCCGTGGTGCGCGTGGCCGTGGAACACCGCCTCCGCGCCATAGTGGTCAATGGGCATGGACAGGCGGCTGGTGCCCAGGAAGGGGCGAATCTCGATGTTCTCCCCCTCCAGGGTCTCCGGCACCGGGGCGTAGTGCATGATGACCACCTTCTTCTCCATGTCGAGGTGGCTCAGCGCGGCCTCCAGCTTGAGCGACTCCGTGACGGCCTCCTGCACGAAGCCCTTCGTCTGGCCCTCGCCGAAGGCCTGGAGCGTCGCGTTGCCGAAGCCGCCGCCAAACCCCTTCACGCCCGCCACGCCCAGCACCTTCTCGAAGATGAAGTGGTCTCCATCCAAGATGTGGACGCCGACCTTGGCCAGCTCGCCGCAGATCTCCTTCACCTGGTTGTGCTCGTAGTCGTGGTTGCCCAGCACCGCCGCGCAGGGGACGCGGAGCGCGGACAGCTCCTCCGCCAGCACCTTGCCCTCTTCAATCATCCCGCGGTCCGTGAGGTCGCCGCACAACACGAGCAGGTCCGCCGTGGCGTTCACCTGCTTGACCAGGTGCCGGAAGCGGCCGTGGTGGTCCTCCCGGCAGTGCAGGTCACCGACCGCCGCCAACCGAATTTTCGAGCCCGGATCGCGCGCCACTCTCGTCCTCCCGCTGTCGTTCGATTTCGTCCCAGGACCTCCCGTCACCGAAGCCCCAGTGGTGGATGTCCACGTGATAGTTCACGCGGGAAATCAGGTTGCCGCGGCACAGCTTCTCTTCCCAGCGCCCCTCGCGCAGGGTGTGCAGCGTGCGACTCATCAGCTCCGCCATCACCCATTCGGGGATGGCGTCCCGCTCGGACGGATAGGCGAAGCGGAACATCATGAGGTGGCTGAGCAGGACCTCCCAGTACCGGTCGAAGCGGCGCAACATCCGCTCCCAGTCCATGTTCCGGCCCGCCTTCAGCAGCAGGTGGTTCACGTCCGCGCCATCATACCGCTCGCGCTCGTTGACGAAGGCCTTGGACCAGATCATCTCCTCCGCGGGGGCCACCAGACACTCGTGCCCGAAGATGGTGGCGCGCGGGGCGTGTTCGAACCACGCGTCGTCCACCACCGCCACGCCGTTGCCGGAGGAGAAGATGAAGTCGACGAAGTAGTCGCCCTTGAAGGCCTTGTAGAGCCAGACCTCGTCCGCGCGCTCGGTGCGCCAGCCGTCCTTCTCCAGGACCTGCAGCGCCCGGAGCGCGTCCGCCTTCCGGGGGAAGAGGTCCAAGTCCTTCGTGTCGCGGTAGATGCCGGTGTACGTCGCATAGGCGTAGGCCCCCCCCACGACGAAGGGCACCCCTGCGTCTTTGAGCAGCCCGACGGCCCGGGCCCGGGCGTTGATTTCGTCCGGGGCCCGCTCATGCTCGGCCAGCTGCGCGTCCGTACCCATCTCGCCGGGATGGTTGGGGTGTCTCTTTTCCATGGCCGAAAGGTAGGGACGGAGAAATTCGGACGTCCGCCGGCGCGGAATAGATGCCTGGGGAGCGGGCAGCCAACCTACAAACATCGTGATTCCGGACGTTTCGCGCACCGAGCGGGCGCCTTTTCCGTTTTCCGGCCGAGCTGTGTCCATGAAGGCAGACACGCTGCTGCACGGCCCGCCGGGGGCCGTTTGAAGGGAACGTGAACCATGCTGCGCAAGAGCCTGCTGTGTGCCGCCCTGCTGATGACGGGTTGTGACAACGCGACGAGCGACGAAGACGCCTTCCGGGACGGGCTGCCCTCCAAGGAGATGGTGGAGATGCGCTCGCCCTCCCGGAACAACGGGCAGGGGCTGACGGCCTTCTACGGTGAAGGCGAACAGGCGGAGTACTACCGGGCGACGGTGGCGGCGGCGGCCACCTTCAACCTCGGCACGGTGGGCGTGCTCAACCTCATCGAGGACATCGTCCAGCACGTCCCCACCTCCATCAATGGAGACGTGGCCGTGTGGGGCCCCCATGCCGGCCCGCTCGACGCGGTGGCGTGGCGGCTGACCGTCACCCGCACGGGCGACCACAGCTACACCTGGGTCCTGGAGGGCCAGGACAAGAACGAGGCGGACAGCGCCTTCGTGGCCTTCCTCTCCGGCGCGCACACCGCCTCGGTGAACGCTGACGGTGAGCGCGTCGCGGGCCACGGCTCCGGTGAGTTCCTCATCGACTGGGACCGGGCGAGCACGCTGCCCGGCGCCACGGGCGACGACGTGGGCACCGCGGAGATTCGCTACGCGCGCGTCGCCGGAGCGGCGGAGTCCTCCGTGGCGGCGGACCTCCACCAGATTCGCGACGAGGAGCGCCCGGACACCCGCGTGGACGCCGTCTACCGCTTCAAGCAGGGCGACGGCGCGGGCGGCGAGCTGGACTTCGTCATCCGCAAGGACATCGACACGGACCCGCGCCGCGCGGCGCTGGAGAACCTGGCCATCAAGAGCCGCTGGGAGGCGACGGGCTCGGGTCGCGCGGACATCAAGCTGTCAGGCGGGGACCTGTTCGGTGAGGCCACGCTGAGTGAATGCTGGGACAGCAACTTCCTGAGCGCCTACTTCGCCATCAGCGTCAATCCGGTCCTGGGTTATGGCGAGCTGAGCGCCTGCGGAAACTTCAGCGCCGCCGTCTACTCCACGCTGTGACGCACGCGGTAGTCTGCGCCGTGTGACGGGAACGAGCCGGCCACTCCTCCAGGTGATTCCAGGCGGTCCGAAACAGGACCGGCGGGCCTTCCTGCGGGAGTTGTATATGAAACATGGCGGCAGCGTGCTGGGGCGCTGCCGCTACCTGTTGAAGGACGCGGCGAAGGCGGAGGATGCGATGCACGACGTGTTCGCCCGCGCCCTCACGCACGGCGAGGACTTCCGCGCGGAGTCCTCGCCGCTGACGTGGCTGATGAAGATTGCCACCCACCACTGCCTCAACCAGCTCCGCGGTGAGCGCGCCGGCTGGCGGCAGTGGTTCGAACGGGACGCCGCCGCCCGTCCCGAAGGCCATGGCGGACAGGAGGCCATGGAGACGCGGGACCTGGTGCGCCGGCTGCTGGCGCGCGTGGACGTGGAGACGCAGGCGGCCGCCATCCACTACCACGTCGATGGAATGACGCTGGAAGAAGTGGCCACGCTGCTGGGCCGCTCGGTGCCCACCATCCGCAAGCGGCTGGAGCACTTCGCGGCGCTGGGCGGAGAGGAGCTGAAGGTCCCATGAGCGCGCACGAATCGGAATGGACGCTGCGCCGGCTGAGCGCCGGAGAGCTGACCGCCACCGAGGCCGCCCGCGTCCAGGCCCATGCGGCCTCGTGCGAGGCCTGCGCCCAGGCCCTGCGCGGCATCCACGAAGCCCAGGCGCGGTTCGAGGCGGACGTCCCCTTCGAGCGCTTCGAGGCCGGCGTGGAGCAGGCCCTGCGACGGCGGCAGGACGCCGCCCGGCCGCCGCCGCGCCGCTGGGTGGCGACGACGGTGGCCATTGCCGCGTCCCTGCTGGTCGTGGTGCTGGTGCGCCCGCTCCTGGGCTCCAGCGCCGAGTCCAGAAACACCGTGGGGCTCAACCGCCTCAAGGGCGGCGCGACGGCGGAGCTGCGCATCGGCGGGGGGCTGGGCCCGCAGCGGGAGGCCATTCCGGGCAGGCCCGAAGCGATAGACCCGGGTGAGCGGGTGATGCTGGGCTACAAGGCGGGAGCGCACCGCTACGTGGCCGCGCTGTCGGTGGACGCCATTGGCGAGGTGACGCCGCTGCATCCGGAGGACGGGGCCAGCGCGCCCGTGGCCCCCGGCAGCCGGCTGCACTGGCTGCCCGGAGGTTGGGAGTTCACCGGCTCCGGAGCGGAGCGCGTCATCGTGGTGCTCAGCGACGAGCCCCTGCCCCAGGAGACGCTGGTGGAAGCCGCCCGGCGCGCCTTTGCCCAGGCGGATGGCGACGTCGGGCGGATGGCCGAGCTGGAAGTCCCTGGAGCGCAGACACACTGGGTGCTGCAGAAGCCATGAGCCGCTCGTCCTGCCTCACGCGCGCCCTGGCGCTGGTGCTCGCCCTGGCGGCCTCCGCCGCGGACGCGGACACGCTGCGCCGCTTCGCGCTGGTGGCCGGCAATGACCAGGGCGGCGCCGACACGCGTCCGCTTCGCTTCGCCCGGGACGACGCCCGGAAGATGCACGCGCTCCTGCTCCGCCTGGGCGGCGTGGCGCCCGTGGACGCGAAGCTGCTGCTGAACGAAGACGCGCGGGACTTCCTGGCGGCCCTGGCGGAGCTGGAGCAGCGCGCCCGCGCGGCCCGGGCAAGAGGCGAGCGCACCGCGCTGTTCGTCTACTACTCCGGCCACGCCAAGGACGGCGCGCTGCGGCTGGGGGACACGCGGCTGGGGTTCGACGACCTCAAGCGCCGGCTCGCGGAGGCCTCCTCGGACATCCGCATCGCCGTCCTGGATTCATGCCGCTCCGGCGCGATGACGCGCACCAAGGGCGCGCGGCGGGCCCCGGCGTTCGACATCGAGTCGGGGGCGAGCCGCGACGCGCGCGGGCTGGTCATCCTCACGTCCAGCGCGGCGGACGAGGACTCGCAGGAGTCGGACGCGCTGGCGGGCAGCTACTTCTCACACCACCTGGCCAGCGGGCTGCTGGGGGACGCGGACCGCAGCGGCGACGGCCGGGTGACGCTCTTCGAGGCGTACTCCCACGCCTATGCCCGCACGGTGGCGGACACGGCGGCCAGCAGCGCGGGGCCGCAGCATCCGACGTTCAGCTACGACCTGGCGGGCAACGGAGACCTGGTCCTCACGGACCTGCGCGCCAGCGGCGGAGGGCTCATCGTCCCGGGCGCGGCGCCGGTGGGCACCTACTACTTCGTGGACCCGGGTGGCCTCGTCGTGGCGGAGCTGGACAAGGCGGCGGACGTGGAGCGGCGCGTGGCGCTGGCGCCGGGCACCTACCGCGTGAAGCGCCGGCTCCCGGACCGGCTGCGCATCGGCGAGGTGGAGGTGCGAAGGGGCCATCAGGCGGTGCTGCACGAGGCGCGGCTCCAGGACGCGCCCTTCTCCGACGACCCGGTGAAGGGCGGCCCGCGCGCGGATGGCGCGTGGTGGACGCTGGGGCTGGCGGGCGGCGTGCAGTCCTACTTCGACGCGCCCACGCGCGACTCGCTGTTCCTGTCGGTGGGGATGGTGGGCGCGGAGGCCCAACTCCACGACTACTTCCGCCGAGACTGGGTCTGGGGGTTGGACGTGGCCATGGGCAGCCGGCGGGCGGTGCTGATGCTCCCGACGCTGACGGGCCCGGGGTACCGCTACTCGATGACGAGCGTGGGCACGTCCCTGACGTCCGAGTGGCCCATGGGCCGCGTGGCGCCCTTCCTGGGCGCGCGGATGGCGTGGCTCATCATGCGCCGCGACTTCGAGGACGAAGCCCTCCCAGACCAGCAGTTCGCCATGTTCTCGCCCGGACTGGTGGCGGGCATCCGCTGGAGTCCCCTGTCCCGGCTGCACCTCACGGCGCGAGCCCGGACCCACTACCTGCTCTACAACGTCGATGCGCAACGCTCATTGGGTTTCTGGGAGCTGGGCGCGCTGGTGACGTACCAGCCATGAAGGAGCACGCGATGCGAAACGTCATGGTGGCCTGTCTGTGCCTGGCGCTGGCCGCGTGCGGCGGCGACTTCTCCAACGACGACCTGGAGTTCCTCAACGCGCTGCCGCTGCGCGAGGACCTGGCCGCGAAGCTGCCCGCGAAGAGCGCGGGGCGCTCGGGCGGTGGGCTGGCGACACGGCCCTCCGCGCTGGTGGTGCGCCTGGGCGAGCCCTCCAAGCTGATGGGCGACACGGAGGAGACAGGGCGCGCCTTCAACGCGAGCGTGGACGCCCTCCTCTCCCTGTTGGAGGACATCCGGAGCCAGCCCCCGACGACGCGCGAGCCGGACCGTCGGGTGTGGGGGCCCTACCGGGACCCGCGCCACGCGGGCCATGACGTCCGCTTCGTGATGACGCGCGCGGCGCTGAGCTTCGACTACCGGCTCGAGTACCGGAAGACGGGCGCGGGCGAGGCCGGGTGGTGGGCCTTCCTGGGCGGCACCTTCGAAGCGGACGCCGGCATCCGCAAGGGCGTGGGCAACCTCCACCTGGACGTGGAGCGGGCGCGGCAGGAGGGCCTGCCCACCAACGACGTGGCGGCGCTCCGGCGGCTGGACATCCACTACCAGACGAAGGCGCTGCCCACCCGGGTGGAGCTGGCCTTCACGCCCAGGGACGGCGCCTTCCCCGTGGCGCGGTACACGTACCGCGAGGCCCAGGACAGCCTGGGGGAGATGCAGTTCCTGATGCCCGGGCAGGACCTGGTGCCGGGCGGGCTGCTGGAGGACCTGAGCCTGACGACGCGCTGGGCCCCGGACGGCCGGGGCATGGCGGTGCTGGACGTGCTGAGCGGCGACATCCGGGGCGCGAAGTACACCGAGTGCTGGGACGGCCAGGGCCGCGTCACCTTCACGGCGCGCAGCTGGGACTTCTTCAATCCCACCGAGGGCGAGCGCGCCACCTGCCCGGACTTCTCCGCGCTGGACGGCTAGGCAGCCGAGCGGACATTCCCGCGCATGGATGGTGACGCGCGGGGTGGATTCTCTATGCTGGCCGCAGTCCTCCATGTCCAAGCCCTCCATCCTCGAAGTGCTCAAGAGCCGGCGCATCTGGCTGCTCGTCGCCGTTGGTTTCGCCTCCGGCCTGCCCCTGTGGCTGACAGGCGTCACGCTGTCGGCGTGGATGAAGGACGAAGGCGTCAACTTGAAGACGATTGGCGTCTTCAGCCTCGTGAGCATGCCGTACACCTTCAAGGTGCTCTGGGCGCCGTTGATGGACCGCTACACCCTGCCCTTCCTGGGCCGGCGGCGCGGGTGGATGCTGGTGACGCAGGTGCTGCTCATGGGGGCCATTGCCGCCATGGGCCTGGTGAATCCCAAGGACGCGCCGGTGAGCATGGCCGCCCTGGCGGTGCTGGTGACGTTCCTTTCCGCCAGCCAGGACATCGTCGCGGACGCGTGGCGCACGGACATCCTCCCCGTGGAGGAGCGCGGGCTCGGCAACTCCACGTACATCACCGGCTACCGCCTGGGCATGCTCACCGCGGGCGCCCTGGCCCTGACGCTGTCGGACCTCACCGGCTGGTCCCAGACGTACTTCATCATGGGCCTGCTGATGGCCGTGGGCGTGGTGGCCACGCTCCTGGCCCCGGAGCCCCAGGGCTCGAAGCCGCCGCGCAACTTGACGGACGCGGTGGTGAAGCCCTTCGTGGAGTACTTCACGCGCAAGGGCGCCGTCGCCGTCATCCTCTTCCTGGTGCTCTACAAGCTGGGAGACGCCATCGCCGCCGGCATGGTGACGCCCTTCTACAAGGAGCTGGGCTTCTCCAACACGGAGATTGGCGCGCTCAGCAAGGGCCTGGGCATGGTGTCCACCATCGCGGGTGGACTGCTGGCCGGCGTGGTGATGGTGAAGCTGGGCACGCGACGCAGCCTCTTCATCTTCGGCGCGGCGCAGGCCCTCACCAACCTGATGTTCATGGGGCTGGCGCTGGTGGGGAAGAACGACCTGATGCTGGCGGCCACCATCACCGTGGACAACCTCTGCGGCGGCCTGGCCGTGACGGCCTTCGCCGCCTACCTGATGTCGCTGTGCCACAAGAGCTTCAGCGCCACGCAGTACGCGCTCCTGTCCGCGCTGGGCACGGTGGCCAACCGCCTCATCTCCGCCTCCTCCGGCTACCTGGCCGAATGGCTCGGCTGGCCCACCTTCTTCGCCGGCACCGTGCTGCTCGCCGTGCCCGCGCTGGTGCTGCTCGCGTTCCTCCCGGAGGACGCGGCCGCTCCGGCCGACGAGGCCCCGGAGCCCGAGCCCCAGGGAGGGTCCTCATCCAGCGTGGTGGCCGCGGCCCGCTGAATCACCGCCGGAATCCCGGGGCCGGCACGGCCCGGGTGTAACGCGGTGCACGCTCGCCAGAATCGTCGCGCCTTCCTCCGCGCGGCATGGCTATGTTCCGCGGCCATGGCACACCCGCTCGCTGGCAAGCCCCCACCGGAAGACCTCCTCATCGACCCCGAGAAGCTGCGCGCCGCGTACTTCTCCGGCCGGCCCGACGTGGGCGTGGCGGAGCAGCGCGTCGCCTTCGGCACCTCCGGGCACCGTGGCTCCTCCGCGCGAAACAGCTTCAACGAAGGCCACATCGTCGCGGTGACGCAGGCCATCTGCGAGTACCGCCAGCAGCAGGGCATCAACGGCCCGCTCTTCCTGGGCATGGACACCCATGCCCTCTCCACCCCCGCGCAGCAGACGGCGCTGGAGGTGCTGGCGGCGAACGGCGTGCAGGTGCGCTTCACGGACGGCGCCACGCCCACGCCCGTCATCTCCCACGCCATCCTCACGTACAACCGCGGCCGCACCGCGGGGCTCGCGGACGGCATCGTCATCACCCCGTCCCACAACCCGCCGGAAGACGGTGGCATCAAGTACAACCCGCCCAACGGCGGCCCCGCGGACACGAACGTCACCTCCGTCATCGAGAAGCGCGCCAACGCGCTGCTGGGCGCGGGCAACGCGGGCGTGCAGCGCATCCCTTTCGAGCGCGCGCGCACCGCGCCCACGGTGAAGCCGTATGACTTCATCACCCCGTACGTGGAGGACCTGGGCAGCGTCATCGACATGGAGGCCCTGCGCGGCGCGAAGCTGCGCATCGGCGCGGACCCGCTCGGCGGCTCCAACGTCGCGTACTGGGAGCCCATCGCCGCGCGCTATGGGCTGAACCTGCACGTGGTGAACCCCACGGTGGACCCGACGTTCCGGTTCATGCCGCTGGACCACGACGGGAAGATTCGCATGGACTGCTCGTCCCCGTATGCCATGGCGAACCTGGTGCGGCTCAAGGACGCGTATGACATCGCGTTTGGCAACGACGCGGACTCGGACCGGCACGGCATCGTCACCCGCAGCCTGGGGCTGATGAACCCGAACCACTACCTGGCGGTCGCCATCGACTACCTCTATCGCAACCGGCCCGGCTGGAAGCCCGGCACCGCGGTGGGCAAGACGCTGGTGAGCAGCAGCCTCATCGACCGCGTGGCGACGGATTTGGGCCGCCGCGTCGTCGAGGTGCCGGTGGGCTTCAAGTGGTTCGTGGACGGGCTGCTGGACGGCTCGCTCGGCTTCGGCGGCGAGGAGAGCGCCGGCGCGTCCTTCCTCCGCAAGGACGGCACGGTGTGGACCACGGACAAGGACGGCATCATCCTGGACCTGCTGGCGGTGGAACTGCTCGCGCGCACCGGGAAGGACCCCGGCGAGCACTACCAGGCCCTGGCGGCGAAGTTCGGCGCGCCGCACTACACGCGCATCGACCAGCCGGCCACCGCCGCGCAGAAGGCCGCGCTGAAGAAGCTGTCCCCGGAGGCGGTGAAGGCCACCACGCTGGCCGGTGAGCCCATCCTCCAGCGCCTCACGCGCGCGCCCGGCAACAACGCGGACATCGGCGGGCTCAAGGTGGTGGCGGAGAACGGCTGGTTCGCCGCGCGGCCCTCCGGCACCGAGGACGTCTACAAAATCTACGCGGAGAGCTTCCGAGACGAAGCCCACCTCCAAGCCATCCTCCAAGAGGCGCGCGCCATCGTCGGCGAGGCGTTCGCGTCCACTTGAGCGGCGTGAAGCTCGTGCTTCAGTACGTGCTCGCCCTGCTGATGGTGGGCGCGGGGCTGAACCACTTCCGCAACCCGCGCATGTACCAGCGCATCATGCCCCCGTACCTGCCGTTTCACGGGCCGCTGGTGTTCTGGAGCGGCGTGGCGGAGGTGCTGCTGGGCGTGGGCCTGGTCATCCCCCAGACGAGCCGGCTGGCCGCCTGGGGCCTCATCGCCCTGTTCATCGTTGTCTTCCCGGCCAACCTCCACATGGTGCGGCACCCGGAGCGGTTCCGGAAAATCCCCCCGGCCCTGCTCTGGCTGCGGCTGCCCCTGCAGGCGGTCCTCATCCTCTGGGCCTGGTGGTACACCTGAGCTGAAAGCGCCTGTCCGCCCGGCCGCCCTCCGGTGCGTCCTTCCTTGACTCGCCGGGGGGTGCTCTTTAGGTTCAGAGGCTTCCAGTAGCCCCACCGAAATCCGAAGGACGTTCCATGGCTCGCGTTACCGTCGAAGACTGCCTCCCCCTCGTCGACAACCGGTTCGCGCTGGTGCTGCTCGGCGCCAAGCGCGCGCGGCAGCTGATGGCGGGTGCCCGCCCCATCCTTGATCAGTCCAAGAACAAGCCCCCCGTGCTGTCCCTGCGCGAGGTGGCCACCGGCCGCGTGAAGTTCGACCGTGACGTGCGCGAGGCGCTGTCCGGCAAGTACCAGGGCGACGAGCCCAAGTAGTCCCCGCGGTGCGCTTCAGCCCCCTTCCTTCCCGGCAACGCTCGCCGGGGAGGGGGCTTCGGGGAGCAGGCCCTGGGAGCGCAACCAGCGCACCGCCCGCGAGGCAACGGCCTTCTCTCCTTTGTAGCCCAGCAGCGGCACCAGTTGAACGACCGGCACCCAGCGCACCTCGTCCACTTCGATGCGCGGCCCCGGCAGCGGCCCCAGCTCTCCCTCCTGATAGCGGAACAGGAAGAAGTGGACGCGCTTGAAGATGCGCTGTCCGCGGAACTGGTACACGTAGCGAATCTCGCCCAGCGGGGCCATGAGCGACACGGACAGCCCCGTCTCCTCACGCACCTCGCGGCTCGCCGTCTGCTCCGGCGACTCACCTGGGTCCACGTGCCCTTTGGGGAGCGCCCACAAGGTGCGGCCATGGGGACGGATGACGGCCACCTCCCAGTGGCCGGCACTCTCCCGGATGACGACACCGCCTGCGGACGCCTCGCGTGGCATACCCGCCCACCC
>NZ_JABXEP010000550.1:0-229 GCF_013372605.1 Myxococcus sp. AM009 | reverse complement strand
GCGGAGGAGGCTCGGCTCGAAGCGGAGCGGCTTGCCGAGGAGGCTCGGCTTGCCGAGGAGGCTCGGCTCGAAGCGGAGCGGCTTGCCGAGGAGGCTCGACTTGCGGAGGAGGCTCGGCTCGAAGCGGAGCGGCTTGCCGAGGAGGCTCGGCTTGCCGAGGAGGCTCGGCTCGAAGCGGAGCGGCTTGCCGAGGAGGCTCGACTTGCGGAGGAGGCTCGGCTCGAAGCGG
>NZ_JABXEP010000549.1:0-237 GCF_013372605.1 Myxococcus sp. AM009 | reverse complement strand
ACCCGGCGCAGTGAGTGCTGCGGCGTTGGCCCGCCAGGTGGGAGTCTCCCAGCCGACGCTGTCGCAGTGGTTGCGGGAGGCGAATAAGTTAGCGGCCATGACGCCCCCGTCCGAGGAGAAGCCCGTCAGCCCCAAGAAGTGGACGCCCGAGGAGAAGTTGCGCGTGCTGGCGGAGGCACATGGGCTGGCGGGCGAAGCCTTGGGAGCGCTGCTGCGCCGAGAGGGGCTGCACGAGGG
>NZ_JABXEP010000057.1:0-47585 GCF_013372605.1 Myxococcus sp. AM009 | reverse complement strand
GTTGGGGAGGTCATAGACAGTCTCATCCGCCGCCAGCATCCCGCTGGCGGCGGCACACTGCAGCGCGTTCGCGGGCGACGGGCATCACGCAGTCAGGCTGGGACGACCAGCTGGTGGCGGCGGGGAAGGGGCCCTTGCGGCACCCGGTGGCGGCGGTGGTGGTGGCCTCCGGCACGCGGATGCTGCTGCTCCCTCCGCCCGCGCAGCACCTGGTGGACCTGGTGGCGCGCTCGCTCGTCATCGCGTCGCTGGCGTGGTTCCTCATGCGCTTCGTGCGGCTGGCGGCGGGCTTCCTGGAGCACCGCGTGGGCGCGGAGGGCTCGGACGTGGCGCGCGTGCGCGGCCTGCGCACGCAGCTGGCCGTCATGCGCCGGGTCATCGAGTCCACCGTGGTGCTGGTGGCGGGCTCGCTGCTGCTGCTCCAGTTCGAGGCGGTGCGCAACGTGGGCGTGTCGCTGCTGGCCTCCGCGGGCATCGCCGGCCTGGTGCTGGGCCTGGCCGCGCAGAAGTCCATCTCCACGCTGCTGGCGGGCATCCAGCTCTCCATCACCCAGCCGGTGCGCATTGGCGACACCGTCATCGTGGAGAACGAGTGGGGCTGGGTGGAGGAAATCACCCTCACGTACATCGTCGTGAAGGTGTGGGACTTGCGCCGGCTGGTGGTGCCGATGAGCCACTTCCTGGACAAGCCCTTCCAGAACTGGAGCAAGGTGTCGCCGGACATCCTGGGCACGGCGGAAATCTTCGCGGACTTCCGGACGGACGTGCCGGCCGTGCGCGCCGAGCTGCGGCGCATCTGCGAGACGGACGGCGCCGCGCTCTGGGATGGCAAGGTGTCGGGGCTCCAGGTGACGGACTGCACCGAGCGGACCATGAAGCTGCGCGCGCTGGTGAGCGCGGCGGATTCGGGCAAGCAGTGGGACCTGCGGTGCCTCGTCCGCGAGAAGCTCATCGAGTTCCTCCAGAAGCAGCCGCATGGCCTGCCGCTGCTGCGCGCCGAGGCCACCCACGCGAACGTCCAGGACGGCGCCGCCGTCACGCTGGGCGTGGTGCCGCAGAGCAGCCCCGCCGGTGCCAACGTCGTGGCGCCGGCCAGGCGCCAGGACTGAGCGTCGTGTCCACGGGGCCCCACGGGGAGGCCCCGCCGGGCAGGCCGTGTTTGCCGTGAGCGCCATGTGAGGCCCACCTTCGGACATCGCTTCGTCGGGAGGTGGACATGGTTGGAAGGCTTGGCAGAGCAGGCGGCGCGGCGCTCCTGGCGGCCCTGTGGGGCACGGGCCCCCTGGTGGGGCTCACTGGCCGGGCCCAGGCGGCCCAGGCCGGGCAGGCGCGCGAGTCCCTGTCGGAGCGGGACCTGCTCCTGGCGCGGCTCGCCCTCTTCGACGCGACGGCCATCGCGGCGGGCAACCTGGCGCTGGAGAAGTCGGCCAACCCGCAAGTGCGGCAGTTCGCGCTGCGGCTGGTGGAGGACCACCGCCGGCACCTCCAGGCCTTGAAGGCGTGGGGTGGCTCGCCGTCCATGGACATGGTGGTGGCGGACCTCACGCAGCCCCGGGACACGGCGGGGATGGGCGGCTCGGGGAGCAAGGACGGGGGGCTCATCCCGGGGCCGAGTCTGTCCATGCAGCGCGCGGACGCCCGCCTGGTGCAGGCCGTGGCGTATGCCCAGCAGCACCTGGAGGTGCTCCGCGAGGCGCAGGGCCGGGACTTCGACGAGGCCTTCCTGAAGCGCGTCGTCGATGACCAGGAGGGCGGCCTGCGGCTCGTGAAGCAGGCCCACGCGACGTACAAGGGCGATGCGGCCTTCACCCTCATGCTCGACAGGACAGGCAACCTCGCGGACCGTCATCTGCAGCGGGCTCGGGGACTGGAAGAGTCCTTCGAGTGAACGCGCCGTCCCGGCGACTGACTTGCCGGGTTGACGTGACGAAGCGGGGACGCCTAACTCCGGCGGCATGAGGACCGCCGCGAGGCTGCTGTGGCTGTATCTGGCTGGAGCCTTGTGCTCGTGCGCCGCGCCCGCGTCTCGTGTGTCGCCCGTGGCCCCCGAGGGCGCGACGCCCGTGGGGCCCTTTCTTCCCGAAGCCCGCGCCTTGTTCGAGGGCTGCACGCTGGTGCCGGACCGGGCCGACTCGCGGCGCTACCGCTGCGACGGCGTGACGGTGTGGCTGACCGAGCGGGAGGGCATGACGCCCGAGCAGGCCCTGCGGGAGGCCCGGGCTCGAATCACCGAACGACTGGGGCCCGGTGCCACGGTGGTGGAGGAAGCGCTGCCGCTGGCGGGACGTCCGTGGCCCTCGGTCCGGGGGGAGGCGTGCGAGGCGGAGGCCTGTCGCGCCGCCGGGTATGCCTCCGCGGTCACCGGGGCGCTGGGGCGGGTGCGGCAGCTCGGGTGCGTCGTCGGCGCGCCCGTGCGGCCCCTGCTGGCGCGCTGCCTGGAGCTGCTCGAGTCCCTCGCCTCGAAGGGCAGCCCTGAAGGTGAGGCGCTGGGACGCGAGGCGCTGCTCGTCCCGCCGCGCCTGCCGTGGCGGGCCCTGGCCGTGCCGGACGGTTGTCAGCTCGCCGCGTCCACGGCGCGCGCGGGACGCATCCGCTGCGAAAGGGCAGCGCTGTCGTGGAGCCTCCATGAGCCGGCCCAGGCCCAGGTGACGGAGCGCTGGCGCTCGCGGAGCGTGGCGGAGCTGGTGGATGCGCTGCCGGGCGCGGGGCCCGTGGAGGAGGTGCCCTGCCGGCTGGAGAACCTGGACACGCGCTGCGCGCGCTTCACGGTACCCTCTCCCGAAGGGCCGCTGCGCGTGTGGGCCGCGGCCGTGACGTGGGAGGACCGGGCGCTCTTCGCCGCGTGCAGCCACCTGGCCTCCGAGCCGCCGTATCCCGCCGTCTGCAACGGCGCGTTCACCCTGCCTTGATGCCCGCGAAGGACGACACCTCGTGTACGAGCTCCAGGACGTCTCCAAATGCTACGGGGCCTTGCAGGCCTTGCATCCGCTCAGCTTGAGCCTGCCGACAGGGCGCACCACGGTGCTGCTGGGGCCCAGCGGCTGTGGCAAGTCCACGCTGCTGCGGCTGCTCAACGGGCTGCTGCCGTGTGACACCGGACGCGTCCTCTTCGATGGCGAGCCGCTGCCCGCGGGAGGCGAGGCGCTGCTCGCGGTGCGCCACCGCGTGGGGTACGCGCTCCAGGGGGGCGGCCTCTTTCCGCACCTCACGGGCGAGGAGAACGTCACCCTCATGGCGAGCCACCTGCGCTGGCCCGCGGCGAAGACGCGCGCGCGGCTGGAGGCGCTGGTGGAGTTGACGCGCTTCCCCACGGACGCGCTGGCGCGCTACCCCTCGCAGCTCTCCGGTGGGCAGCGTCAGCGGGTGGCGCTGATGCGCGCGTTGATGATGGACCCGGACGTGTTGCTGCTGGACGAGCCCCTGGGCGCGCTGGACCCCCTGGTCCGTCACGAGCTGCAAGGTGACCTGCGCGGCATCTTCGCCCGGCTGCGCAAGACGGTGGTGCTGGTGACGCATGACCTGGCGGAGGCGGGCTTCCTGGGGGACAGCATCCTGCTCATGCGGGAGGGCCGCGTGGTGCAGCAGGGGCGGCTCGCGGATTTGGAGGCGCGGCCCGCGGACGCATTCGTCACCCGGTTCATCCAGGCGCAGCGGCCCCTCCCCAGCGGCGGGGCGGGAGGCGAGGCGTGAGGGGCGCGTGGCTCCTGGTGTCGCTGCTGGTGTGCGCGTGTGGCGGGGCGTCCTCGTCTGGGGACGGCGTGCGCGTGGGCTCCAAGAAGTTCACCGAGTCCGTCATCCTGGGAGAAGCGGTGACGCAGCTGGCGCGGAGCACCGGTGCGCGTGTCACGCATCGGCGGGAGTTGGGCGGCACGGCCGTGCTCTGGGAGGCGCTGCGCCGGGGAGAGCTCGACGTGTATCCCGAGTACACGGGCACGCTGCGCCAGGAGTTGCTGTCCGGGCGCCACCTGCCGGACGACGCGGCGCTGCGTGAGGCCCTGGCCGAGGCGGGGCTGCGGATGAGCGAGCCGCTGGGCTTCAACAACACGTATGCGCTGGGCATGAAGGAAGCGGAGGCCGAGCGGCTGGGCATCCGGCGCATCTCCGATTTGCGTGCCCATCCTTCGCTGCGTCTGGGGTTCAGCAACGAGTTCATGGACCGCGCGGACGGCTGGCCCGCCTTGCGAGACAGCTACGCGTTGCCGCAGCGGGAGGTGCGCGGGCTGGACCATGATTTGGCGTACCGGGGCTTGGAGAGCGGGTCGCTCCAGCTCACGGACCTGTACTCCACCGACGCGGAGATTGAAGCCTACGGGTTGCGCGTGCTGGAGGACGACCTGCGCCACTTCCCCGCGTACGACGCGGTGCTGCTGTATCGCGACGACCTGGAGGCGCGGGCGCCCGAGGCCCTGGCCGCGATGCTGCGTCTGGAGGGCCGCGTGTCCGAGGAGGCCATGGTGAAGCTCAACGCGCGGGCCCGGCTGGAGCGTGTGTCGGAGGGGCGCGTGGCCTCGGGCTTCCTCGCCAGGGCGCTGGGTGTCAGCTCGGAGGTGCGTGGGGACGGGCTGGCCGCCCGGGTGTGGAAGCGGACGCGTGAGCACCTGTTCCTGGTGGGGGTGTCGCTGCTGGCGGCGGTGGCGCTCGCGGTGCCGTTGGGCGTGCTGGCCGCGCGGCGGCCTCGGCTGGGGCGGGGCGTGTTGGGGTTGACGGGGGTCATCCAGACAGTGCCGTCGCTGGCGCTGCTGGTGGTGATGATTCCGCTGCTGGGGATTGGCTCGCGTCCGGCGATCGCCGCGTTGTTCCTCTACAGCTTGCTGCCCATTGTCCGGAACACGGCGGCGGGCCTGGCGGGAATCCCGCTCGAGGTTCGCGAGTCCGCGGAGGCGCTGGGTCTGCCCGCGGGGGCGCGGCTGTGGCGCATTGAGTTGCCCATGGCGGCGCCGTCCATCCTGGCGGGCATCCAGACGGCCGCGGTCATCAACGTGGGCACCGCCACGCTGGGCGCGCTGGTGGGCGCAGGGGGCTACGGCCAGCCGATTCTCACGGGCATCCGGTTGGATGACGTGCGGCTCATCCTGGAGGGCGCGGTCCCCGCCGCCGCGCTGGCGCTGGTCGCCAGTGGCCTGTTCGACGTCGTGGAGCGCGTGGTGGTGCCGCGGGGGCTGCGGCTGGGCACGGCGGCGCGTTCGCGTTGATGCCTGGGCGGGCTTGTCGTCAGGGCTCGCCGAGGGCTTCAAGCTGGGCTTGGGCGAGCTCTCGATAGAACGAGACGACTTCAATGGCGAGCAACTCGATGAGCGGCGCGCGTGCTCCGTCCAAGCCGCCCGCCTCCTGTCGTCTGGTCGCTTCGGTCAGCGCTCGCGACAGTCGCCATAAGCCTTCACGGATCCGCTTTGTGACTTCTCCGAGCAGCTCAGAGGCGCTCGCGTTGCTTTGGAACGCCAGGGCGACGGCGTCGGGTGTGATGGCCACGTTGGATGCGGCGTCAATCAGGCGCGCACGGGGTTCGTCCGTGAGCGCAAGCGGTTCGCCCATGTCGTTGACGCGGCGGTTGAGCTCCCGGATGGCGTGCCAAGTGCGATGCACCGGCATCGGAGGCCTCTTGCGCTTTCTGCGGCTGCAGTCTTCATGGGGCCACTGCCGTTGCCCTTCGCAGTACCGGAAACAGGCATATCAGTCGCCGTCCCATGTCGGCTCTTTTGATGCCGGCACTGGACATATGTGTTCAGGCAGTGTTCACGCCGGCCGTCGTCGGCGTCTCCTTGAGCCGTGGTACTGGTTTGGTCCATGGCGGCATCCAGGGCCCCGACGTACACGGCGGCTTCCGATGCGGTGCCGTCGGCGCAGGACGCCAGGGCGTAAGCGTCGCGGTGGTCTGTGTCACGGCGGGTGCCGCTGCCAATGGCGCTGCTGGAGCAGCCTGCGCGCGCTTGTCCACCAGTGCTTGCTCCGACCTCTTGAACGGGAGTGGTTTGCTCAAGCCGGCTCGGCGCTCGAAGCGGGCGACGTCTCCGCCACCACCCGCGGCGCATCCGCGGCCAGTCCCCCCGCGCACAGCACCACCACCGCCATCCACACGAAGTCCGCCAGCAGCAGGTGCACGAGCTGCATCCACACCGGCGCCAGCAGCAGCAGGTTGGTGACGCCCGCGCCCAGCTGCACCGCGTAGAGCACGGTGATGGCGGACGCCGCGCGGCGCACGTCCTCCGACGGCCGCGCCCGCGCCACCCACCGCGACGCCAGCACCAGGAATGCGCCTACGCTCACCGCCAGCAGCGGGTGCAGCACCCGCAGCTTGATGAGGATGTGCGCCGTCTCCGAAACATCCTGACGCAAACCCTCTGCCAGCGAGGTGGACGGGAATAGCGTGTCCCCCAGCGCCGCGATGGCGCCGCTCACGCCCAGCACCAGCAGCCCCAGGAGGCTCAGGCCCATCAGCGCGCCCGGCAGCCCCTGACCCCTCAGTCTCAACGGGGCCCGCCCCCGGGAGAACCAGATGACCAGCGTCTGCGCGCCCACCAGCAGGAAGGTGTTCACCAGGTGCACGCCCATCCACAGGGCCCGGCCCACGGAGGCGTTGTCCGCCACGTACTTCAGCAGCACGATTCCCGCGCCGACGAGCGCCTCCGTCATCATGAAGAACAGGGCCCAGGCCGCCGCGCTCCGCACCGGGTGGCCCTGGGCGTGCCCCCTCCGGGCCCAGACGAAGAGCGCCACCGCCAGAATCATCGCCAGGCCGCTCGTCAGCCGGTGCGTGTATTCAATGAGCGTCTGGACGCTGGGGGCTCGGGGGATGACCTCGCCGTTGCACACCGGCCAGTGGTCTCCACATCCGGCACCCGAGCCCGTGGCGCGCACGAAGGCACCCCACAGAATCACGACCAGCGTGAAGGCAAGCACCCCCAGGCTGAAGGCCTGGAACCGGCGGGACGAGGCAGCGTGGGTCATCGCGCTCCCCATTAACCCACTTCCACCTCCGCCGCTGTCCCACACGCCCCTGGAGCGCTCACCCTGGCCATCAGCGAGGCTGCTCGGCTGTCGGGTCGGCTGGACATCCAGTGTATCCGGAATGATTCAGATGGATGCCGTGGTGCATCCATTGGATATGCCCGCCCCCTGTCCGGGCGCGCGGATGATTTCCATTTGAGTCAATCACCCTCCCGGGCATTGGCACGCCGGGTGCTTAACACCTCCGACAGTGCATCCGGTGCCGCGGTGGGCGCCGGAGACACGCACCTTTCGCATGAGGCCGCTTCGGTGGCCTCGGCACCCCGGGCCGGAGTTTCCCCCCTCTCCGACCCGTGGGTGTGTTCTTCCAGGGGCACGCACCTCTGGAGCCGCTTCCCACAGGGGTGTGGGGAAACAGGGCGGAGCGCATCGCGGGCTGGGGAAACTCCTCTGACTTCAGCCCGCGATGCGCATCTGCTCCGCGCCCAGCACCGCGGGGAACGGCCCGTAGGCCATGGACCGCTCAATCACGTTCCGCAGCTCGCGCACGTTGCCGGGCCACGGGTGTGACATCAGCGCGGCGATGGCGTCCGGCCCCAGCCGCGGCGGCTCCAGCCCCTGGGGCGTGAGCTGCCGGACGAAGTGCCGGGCCAGCGCCACCACGTCCTCGCGCCGCTCGCGCAGCGGGGGCACGCGCACCGGCACCACCTGGAGGCGGTAGTAGAGGTCCTCGCGGAAGCGGCCCTCCCGCACCAGCTGGCCCAAATCCCGGTGCGTGGCCGCCACCACCCGCACGTCCACCTCCACCGGCCGCATCTCCCCCAGCGGGAAGACTTCGCCGTTCTCCAGGAAGCGCAGCAGCTTGGGCTGCACCTCCAGGGGGAGCTCGCCAATCTCGTCCAGGAACAGGGTGCCGCCGTGCGCGGCGCGGATGACGCCCGGGTGGTCCGTGGCCGCGCCGGTGTACGCGCCGCGCCGGTAGCCGAAGAGCTGCCCTTCGAAGAGGTCCCGGGGCACCGCGGCGCAGTTGAAGGCCACGTAGGGCCGCTGCGAGCGCGCGGACAAGGCGTGCAGCGCCCTCGCCACCACCTCCTTGCCGGAGCCGGACTCGCCCGTGACGATGACGGTGGCGCGGCTGGAGGACAGGCTCGCCAGCTCCGAGCGCAGCCGCCGCATGGCGGACGACGCGGCGATGAAGCCGGGCACGTCCGCGTCCCGCACGTCCGAGTCGTCACTGGCCAGGGCGGGCACGTCCACCTGGGCGAAGCCCCGCAGGGCGGCGACCTCCAGCGCGAAGCCACCCATCCGGGACAGCGCCGTCAGCAGCGCGCGGCCGTCCGAGGGCAGGTGACCCGCGACGCCCAGGCGGAGCCGCCGGCCACAGCCGTCCCCGAACTCCACGGCCTCGGTGGCGGGCACGGAGGCGTCGCCGCATAGCGGCGTGGCCCGACCCTGCGAGTCCAGCTCCTCCAGCCGGGGCGCGCCGTGGGGGAAGAGCCCCTCCACCACGGCCAGCAGCTCACGCTGGATGAGGGGCGCGCCCATGCCGCGCACCGACAGCCGCTCGAAGGGCACCACCAGGGCCTCCGCGCCCAGGCGGGGGGCGCCCTCGGCTTCGCGGGCGGTGGCGTGGGGCGCGCGGACGGCGTCGTGCACGAAGTGCTGGTGGTGCACCACCATGCCCACGCGGTGCAGCTCCGCCTCGCTGGCGGCCAGCAGCTCGCCGGCGGCGGGGTCGCCCTCCATCCGCGCCAGCAGCGCCAGCAGGTGGCGCGTGTAGACGGTCATGCACAAGTCGCCAGTGAGGCTGAAGGTGCCCAGCGCGGCCTCCAGCAGCGACCGGGCCTCCGCGGTGCGCCCGTCCAGGACGTGCAGCAAGGCCTCGAAGCGGTGGAGCAGGGCGGAGTGCCACGCGGACGGCATGCGCTCCAGGAAGGCGCGCGCCCGCCGCAGCAGCACCCGGCCCTCGTCGCGCTGGCAGGCGTAGACACGCGCATATGTCTCGTACAGCAGGCACTCGCGGCGCAGGTAGGGCCAGCCGCCCAGCTCCATGGCGCGCTGCCCGGCCGCGGCGAAGCCCTCCGCCGCGCGAGCCGCGTCGCCCTCGGCGAGGTCGGCCAGCGACTCCGCGAACTGGGCATAGGCCCCGGTGAGGGCCCGCTGGATGGTGCCGTCGTAGGCCGTCAGGTGCCGCGACAGCTTGCGCAGGCCCGGGTACCGGCCGCTGAGCAGGTACAGCCGCGCGCGCGTCACCGTCAGGTACAGCGGCGTCCAGCGCAGCTCCTCCACCACCGCGTCCCCTTCATCCAGCACGGCCTCGGCTTCCGCGAAGCGCGCCAGCCGCAGCAGGGCCTCGGCCTCCGCGCGCGCGGCGAAGATGAAGGAGAAGCCGCGGACCATGCGCCCGCCATACGCGGCCTCCCGCGCGCGGCGCACCAACTGGAGCGCCTCGGACGGCTCGCAGGCCTCGTCCAGCCGGCGCTGGGCCAGGAAGGCCAGGTTGCGCGCCTCCAGGAAGGCGTAGCCCATCCGCGCCGCGCCTTGCGCCACCTCGCGGAAGCGGCGCGTGGCCATTGTGGCCTCGCCGCGCAGGGCCGCCTCGTGGGCGCAGGCGTCCTCGGCGAGCAGCCGCAGGGCCGGGTCCTTCACCCCCACGAGCGCATCCGCCAGCCGCCCCGAGCCGTGGGTGATGCGCTCCGCCTCGCCCAGGTAGAAGCCGCAGGCGACCTCGGCCATGCGCAGCTGGCAGCGCACCTCCGGGTCGTCGTGGTTGGCCAGCAGCGCCTCCGCGCGCGCCACGTACGCGGCGGACTTGTTCGCGTCGAACAGCTTCCCGTCCGGGGACGCGTAGAGGGTGGCCGCCATGGCGAGCACGCGCAGCTCCACCTCCTCCGGGAGGATGCCGGCGTCGGCGAAGGCCAGGTGGGGCAGCAGCGTGGTGAAGGCGCCCCGGCTGTCCTCGCGGCCCCAGCGCTGGAGATAGGCCAGGCCCACCGCGGCCATGGCCCGCGCGCCCGCGGTGCGCAGCAGGCCCGAGGCCAGCAGCGACAGCAGCTCTTCCTCCGCGGCCCGCCACTCGGCCCGCGTCAGGTGGGTGACGCTGGAGAGGATGCGGGCCAGCTCCTCGGGGTGCAGCTCCTGCCGCTGGGACGCGGAGACGGCGGGCGTGGGGGCTCCGCCTCGCGCGGCGAGCTGGCGGAGCGCCACGGCCACGCGGCCTCGCGGACGTCGGGCCTGGGGGGCTTCGCTCGGCAGCTCCCAACGGTAGACGGTGAGAGGGGTGACGCCCAGCAGGCGGGCGAACGCCGCGCGGCTCTGCTCACCTCGCAGGGCGCGGATGCTCTCGGGTTCCCACCCGGCGCTCTCCGCCTTCTCCTCCGGTAACTCCACGGCACCTGCCCCCTTTTTCGCCCCCCCGCCAGGGCACATTCTCTACGGAGTTTCCCAGGACGAATGCAAACGGTTGAGCATTTCCGTTTGTTGCACGCTGCATATGCAGCAGGCGACGAATGGCGCGCTTCCCCTCCCTGAGGGGGCGTGTCGTCGTTATCGTCACCCCGTGCCTCGCGGACGTTCCCAGCCTCCGGTTTCCCCACCCTCCGGTCTCCAACATGAACGCCTGCTCAGGTTGGAGGACGCGCTCTCGGAGGGCCGCGCGCGTGAGGACGCGGCGGTGGAGGCCTGGGTGCGCCGCACCGGGCAAATGCCGCCCCGGAAGGTTCGCCGGAAGTGGGAGAAGCAGTGGCGGCGGGAGGCGAAGCGCGCCGCCCGCCGCGCCGAGCGGGAGGCGCTGTCCAGCCGCTCGCGCAACCCCGCGCGGGGCGCCGCCTATGTCACGGCGTCGATGACGTGTGTGTTGATTGCCCTGGCGCAGCCCCGCCGACTGTGGTGGCTGATTTTCGTGGCCCTGGGCTTCTTCCTGGCGTCGTTGAAGCACCTGGAGCGTCCCCGGCGTGACGAGGCCCGCGCGCGCGACGCCGGAGCGCCGGAGCGGGCGCCCGGGGGTGGCTTGGAGGTGGACGCCCGGGTGGCGAAGGTGGATGCACTCTGCGACCGGCTGATGGAGGCCCTGCGCGAGGGGCCCGCGGTGCTGCGCGAGCTGGTGCATGCGCCGGAGCGCACGGTGGAGGCCCTGCGGCAGGGTTGTCATGCCTTGGTGCGCCGCGAGCGGGAGCTGCGGGCGCTGGCGCCACCGGATGAGGCCCAGCGGCTGGACGCCGAGCGGGACGCGCTGGAGGCGCGAGTGGCCTCGGAAGAGGACGCGGTGGTGCGGGAGCGGCTGGCCGGGGCGCTGGCCGCGCTGGAGGCGCAGCGGCGTCAGCGCGCGGAGCTGGCCACCGCGGCGACGCGGCTCGAGGCCGAGCACATGCGCCTCTACTACACCCTGGAGGGCCTCTACGCGCAGGTGCTGCGGGTGCGCTCGGCGGACACCGCGGGCGAGGACCTCGCCGGGCTGGGGCTGCGGCAGAGCGTGGAGCAGCTCGGGGCGGAGGTGGAGGCGGTGACGCAGGCGCTGGAGGAGGTCCACGGCGCGCCCGGCGGCGGTGGCCGGACGCGGACGCGGTAGCTGCCGGGAGTGTGTGTCACGCGGGCGCGCTGCTCGGGGCGCCCGCGTTGGGCGCGGCGCGAGGTGCGCACCGCTGCCCGCCCACCTTCAAGGCCACCCACAGCGCGGGCAGCGCGAGGAGGTCCTCTGCATCCGCGACGTGCGCGACGGGGAGCACGCGCGGAAGTCGGGGTGCGTCCGTGAGGAGGGCCCACGTTGCTCGCGGGAGCCATTGAAGCAGGCCCAGTCCCCAGCGCCAGCCATCCCCCGCGAGTTCGGAGACCTGGATGGCGGAGAAGCACAACCCCGTCAGCAGCACGCAGCCGTGGAGCACCGCGCGGGAGGGCTCGAAGTCCTCCCGGCCCCGCGCGCCGAGGTGCTCCCACAGCCCTTGGAGCAGCAGCGGGAACA
Source organism: Myxococcus sp. AM009 (assembly GCF_013372605.1). Lineage (NCBI taxonomy): Bacteria > Pseudomonadati > Myxococcota > Myxococcia > Myxococcales > Myxococcaceae > Myxococcus > Myxococcus sp. AM009. Next base: position 35,683 of record NZ_JABXEP010000057.1, on the reverse strand, counting down.
TGGCGAGCCCCGCCACGTCCGACAGCTTTCCTGTCCACCAGGACGGCCACTGCGCCTTGAGCACATGGTCGTTGAGGACGAGCAGGGCCACCGCCGCCAGGGTGAGGGGATGCAACATCGCGCTGCCCGGCGAGGGGCGCCTGGTGGGGGGCATGCGTCAGTGCTCCGAGATGACGACGGAGAGGTCACGCTCGGAGAGCGTCTTGCCGCTGTATGGGTCGATTGAGATTTCCACGCTCCAGGCTTGCATGTCGACGGTGCCCGGGTTTTCGCTGTCGATGCTGAACTCCACCTCCCCCTCCCAGACACACTCCTGCTGGGCGTCGCAGTCGAGGTGGTGATAGGAGTATGCGGCTGCCTCAACGGGGGCGCTGTCGTTCTCCGCCAGGAGGATGCGCTCGCGATGGGTGTTGCCGTGGGGCTCCACGACAGGCCATTGCACCTGGAGCGTGGGCCGCTGCCCCGGGACAGGGGTGTCGGGAACCCATTGGGCCGTCATGACTGTCGTTACGGACACGCTGGTCGAGAACTCGTCGCGCTGGGGCGCGATGCGCACCGTGACGTGGCGTGTCGTCTTCAATTGCTCGGTGGTGAGGGCGAACGGGGCCCCGGCTTGGATGGCCCGCACGGTGTTGTCCTGGGAGGTCGCCATGGTCGCCACGCAGGCGAGGAGCAACGCCGCGCGGATGGACCAGCGCCGGAGCCTTGAGTCAGGTGCGATGACGGACTGCGAGGAATGCACGGAGCCCCCTGAGGAGTGGTTGCGGATGCAATAGAGCAACCCTCGTGCCGGGGTCTCTCCGAGGGAGCGACGTGCCGCATTGGGAGGAAGCCGCGACTTCCGTGTCAGGGGGCGGATGGCGTCAGGGGCATCCGGGCCCATGGGGACGCAGGCTCGGCTACCGGTGCCGGTCCGAAGCGGCGAGCGCCTGCGGCTCCTCCTGCGGCGGCGCGGAGGTGGCGGGCAGCAATGAGGCCCCTTCGTATTCCACCGACTTGGGGTAGGGGATTTCCAGGCCGTTGGCGGTGAAGGCCTCGAACAGCAGCCGGTTGAGCAGCCGCTTCACGTCGAAGTGCGTCCCCGGCCGCACCTTGGCTTCAATGCGCAGGGTCATCCAGCTCTCGTCCATGCTCTCGATACCCAGCAGCTTGGGCATCTCGGTCACCTTGCCCTGCGACAGCATGGGCACCTGCTCGCAGACCTGGCCAATCACATTCATCACCTTCTTCAGGTCGCATTCATAGGCCACGGCCATGTCCACGACGGCCAGCGTCCAGCCGCGGCTGTAGTTGATGACATTCTTGACTTCGCCGTTGCGGAGGATGTGGAGGCGCCCGAAGCGGTCGCGGATGCGGGTGATGCGAGGCGTTATCTCCTCCACCACGCCCTCCGTATCGTTGATGCGGATGTAGTCGCCGTTCAATATCTGGTCCTCGAAGAGCAGGAAGATGCCGTTGACCATGTCCGTGACGATGGCCTGCGAGCCCAGGCCCACGGTGAGGCCGACGATGCCCGCGCCCGCGAGGATGGGGGTGGGGTCCACGCCAAGGTCGCTGAGCACCATCATCCCCACCAGGAAGTAGACCAGGTACTTGGAGGCGCCCTGGATGAGCGCGACGAAGGTGTTGCGGCGCCGGGCCGAATCATCCAGGTCGAGGCCGTCCACCTTGAAGGCCCGGGCGATGAGCAGCCGGACGAACTCCACGACGACGCTGGCGGCGAAGAACAGGGCGATGACGCGGATGAGCACCGGCCCGTATGGGGCGAAGAGCTCCAGGCCCTGGAACCGGCGGATGATGAGGGTCGCCACGGAGATGTAGACGATGGCCTCCAGGCTCTTCTGCCCCACCGGCAGCAGCCGGATGAGGGCCATGAAGTACTCCTCGTACTTCGTGGCCGTGCTCTTCTCCGACCAGGTCCCGACCAGCCGCCCAGACATCAGGTGCAGCAGGGACACCGTCAGGCGCCCGCCGCTGATGGCCAGCAGCACGAAGAGGACGGTGTCAATGAGCCAGGCGAACGCGGCTGGGGGTTGCAGCGAGGCGACCGCCATGCCCACCGCGAAGTAGGCCAGCAGCAGCTTGATGAAGCCAGGCCCCTGCTCCATCGCCTTCTGCGCATGTGCTTTGTGCTCTGGAGGCAGTTGCCAGGCGTTCAACCTGCGTTCGAGCCGCACCAGGAGCCGGCGCGCCGCTCGCTCCAGCACCAGGACGGCCATCATCAACAGCACCAACAGCCCCGCTCCGCGCCCCAGGGCCGCCAGCCCTTCCACCGTCACGCCCGCGAGCAAAGCATTGAAGTGGGGGGCCAGGTCCTTCTTCGCCCACAGGGAAACGCCCAGCACGGCGATGCCAGCGATGACCACCACGAAGGACAGGAGGGCGGCGCTCAGCCGGGCGCGCTTGCGAAGGGTGTCGGCCGCCTGCTCCAGCGCCTTCACCCCCACCAGCCGGATGCCCTGGTACAGCAGCGCACTGGAGACCACGAGAACGGCCCAGAGCGCGAGCAGCAGCAACGTCACGCTCAGGCCGACGAGCCATGCGTTGTTCAATTCGACCGTATCCGCGAGTTGGAAGATTTCCATGCAACTGCGGAATATCACGTCGGCGGACACGCTTGAGGTCAGGCTTCCTCATCGGGAAGGAGCGTCCGGAGCAGCTCGTCATCGGGCCCGAGCGGGCGCCAGCCGGGCGGTGGAGGTCTCGCGCGGAGCGCAGCTCTCACCTGCTTCACGCGCTCCTCATGCGTCTCTGGGGTGTAGCTGCTCCAGCGGGCGAGCGCTTGTGCGATATCGAAGCGGTTTGTGTCGTCCTCTACGGGCGGCCATCCATTGGGGAGATATGCGTGCAGTTCGCGCACGAGTTGCCCGCGCACCAGACGAGTCAGTTGCTTGCTCCGCTCCGCCTCGGCCACCAACCCACCAAACACCTGGACGCCGGCAACATCGTCCTTGCCAAGTTCCTCGGCTAGTTCAACCAGCGAGGCGGTAGGGCGTGCCTCGGCAAAGGCGGTGAGCGAGTCGTAACCGTGCTTGCGGACTCGCTCATACAGTCGGGCCTTCCAGTTCCCCAGCCATGAACGTCCGTCGGTCATCGGCTCCTCCCCATGGTGAACTTCATCGGGATGTCGTACTCCTTCAAATAGCTCGCGACGAGCTTCAAGACCTCGTTCCGTTTCAGCCTCCGGCCAGTTTCGGCCTCTGCGTCGCGTAGCACCTTCATGATCATCCGGTTCCACTCTCCAGGCCACGTGCGCCCCAGCTTCCAGTTCCCCCCACCGTGAATCGCCTCGTGGTGGGCCTGCTCCAGCCGCACGCAGAACTGGTCGATGTCCATGTCGCCCTTGAAGCCGCGCTGCTCGAACCACTCGCGGTGCTCCTTGGGTAACACGTGGTGCTTCGGTGCGTCGGACAGGCTCGCGCCCGCTCTGCCCGTCACCCGCATGCCGCGCACTTCGGGGCTGTCCCCCAGCGCGTCGCGCACGCCCTTGGGCAAGTCCTGGTGCGCCTGGGCCATCATCACCTGTCCGCCGTGAATGCGGATGGCCGCGCTCACAGCCGGAACGGAGAGGACTCCCGCCTGCACCAGCCTTCGCATCATCTCCACCCACTCCGCGGAGACGACGATTCGCGAGCCCACCATGACGCCACCCGGACTCATCACCAGCCCCACGCCGAGCGTCGCGGGTCCAGCCGGAGGCAACCGGGGGAGTGACAGCTTCATCGTGGAAACCATGGTGAACATCTCCACCACCTGCGCCGCCACCATGAGCTTGGCGCCGTTCTCCATGGCCGCGCGGGCGCCTCGATGAATCGCGTCGAACTCGTGGGTCAGCTTCCCCATCAACTCGGGCATCGCGGTCGCCGCCTCTTCGACGCGCTCCGAGTCCCCCGAGGCGAGGTCGGCCAGCGTCGGAGCCATCAAGCCTTGAACTCGATTCAGGTCCGCGAACAGCTTCTCAACGCTATAGGCGGGGCACTGTCGAAGCACGGCGTCAGCGAGTTGAAGGAAGTCTACCCACGCGGACAGCAACAGCGTTCCGAACATCGCGGCCTGGAGGCGAGGCCCCGACATGCGGAGGAGGCCCCGCTCCATGTCGGAGTCCCCCACCTGTGACGCCACGCCCACCAGCGCGGTGGCACGCCCCAGCGCGCCTCGGAGCCACACCCGTTGCCTGTCGCCGTGGTCGAGGTAGCGCGTGAACGCCCCATGGAGTCCCCGGCCACCGAAGGAGGGCGGACGCGACGCGAGTCGAGCGCGCGCGGCCTCGCTGCCCGCCAAGGCGCGCTTCACCTCGTCGATGGCGTCGAGGACTGCCTGCCGCTCCGCTGCGCCGCTCCGCGCGCCTCCCCCGGCAGCTCCAGACACGGCGCCAGGCCCGGCTTCCGTTACGTCGTGACGTGGCCCCTGGCGACGCAATCGCCGTTGGTGCACCTCGGACCCTGAAATAGCGGACGGCGAGCGTCCGGGTGGTGCGGGGGACGTTGCCTCGCGCGACGTGTAGCGCAGCGCTCCACCAGGCCCGGGCGCTTCCGGCACAGAAGCGCATCCCGTGGCCAGCACCGCCACCATCCACAGCAGGGCATCCGCGCGCAGTGTCCACCCTCAGGCCCACGGAGGCGAAGGCGCCCGGCCGCAGCGTCGCTTCCTCCGTGGCGGAGATTAGCGTGCCCTCGCGTGGAGCTTCCCGCCTAGGACTCGTCAAGAGTGTCCGTCTTGAAGTTCGGACTTCCCAGGGGGAGTGGCTCTCATGGCGCACTGCTGCGTCTGCCCGCGCTTCCGAGGGCGCGCACACAAGGCGCGAGAGCGCCTGAGCACACCCCTCACCCCGGACCTGTGAGTCCCCCGTCGCTACTCGCTGATGGCGCCGCGGGGCGGAGGCTGCCGCGCCGTGTCCTCCGCCGCGGCGATGCGGACGGCCTTGATGTTGACGAACTCGTGGATGCCCACGTCCGCCAGCTCGCGCCCGTGGCCGGAGTGCTTCACGCCGCCAAACGGGAGCCTGGCGTCCGACGCCACCAGCGCGTTGACGAACACCATGCCCGCTTCGATGCCGTCAATGAAGCGCCGCTGCTCGGCCTCGTCTCGCGTCCACACGCTCGCGCCCAGGCCGAACGGCGTCGCGTTCGCCAGCTCCAGGGCGTGGTCCACGTCGCGCGCGCGCAGCAGCGTGGCCACCGGGCCGAAGAGCTCGTCGTGGAAGGCGGGGGCCTGGGGCGGCGGCTCGGCCAGGACGGTGGCCGGGTAGAAGTTCCCCGGACCCTCCAGGGGCTCGCCGCCCAGGAGCAGCTTCGCGCCAGCCTTCACGCTCGCCTCCACCTGGGCGTGCAGCCCGTCGCGGATGCCGCGCGTCGCCAGGGGGCCCAGGTCCGTCTTCGCGTCCATGGGGTCGCCCACGGTGACGCGCTTCATCCGCTCCACGAAGCGGCGCTCGAACTCGGGGTAGATGGCGTCGGCGACGATGAAGCGCTTGGCGGCGATGCAGGACTGACCGTTGTTGATGAGCCGCGCCGACACGGCCGTCTCCACCGCCTGCTCCAGGTCCGCGCTGGGCATGACGATGAATGGGTCGCTGCCGCCCAGCTCCAGCACCACCTTCTTGATGGCCTTGCCCGCGGCGGCGCCCACGGCCCGGCCCGCGCCCTCGCTGCCGGTGAGCGTCACCGCGCGCACGCGGCGGTCCTCGATGACGCGATTGACGTCGGCGGTCTCGATGAGCAGCGCCTGGAAGGCGCCGCGCGGAAACCCCGCCTGAAGGAACAGTTCCTCCAGGGCCAGCGCGCACTGGGGCACGTTGTGGGCGTGCTTGAGCAGGCCCACGTTCCCCGCCATCAGCGCGGGCGCGGCGAAGCGGACCACCTGCCAGAAGGGGAAGTTCCACGGCATGATGGCCAGCACGGGCCCCAGGGGCTGGTAGCGCACGAAGGCGCGGCCGGTGCCCATGTCGACGAGCCTGTCGCGCAGCAGCGCTTCGCCCTGGTCCACGTAGTAGCGGCAGGCCGTGGCGCACTTCTTCGCCTCGGCCTTGGCGGCCTCGAAGGGCTTGCCCATCTCCTGCGTCATGATGCGGCCGTAGCGGTCGGCCTCGGCCTCCAGCAGGTCGGCCGCGCGCCGCAGCCAGGTGACGCGGTCGGCGAAGGTCGTCTCACGGTAGGCGCGGAACGTGTCGGCGGCCGTCCGCAGCTTGCCCTCCAGCTCCTCGGCGGAGAGGGGCGTGAAGGTGCGCAGCGTCTTGCCGGTCGCCGGGTCGATGGTGGAGATGGCCATGGGAGTGCCTCCTTGGGGCCCTGTGATAGCAGCCAGGCGCGGGGAGACCGTGCCGCTCGTGGCCCGAGCGTCCAGCCATTCACTCCAGGGCTTTCACTGCCCCGGCCCCTCCTTTATATGGGGGTCAGGACTGGAGACTGCCATGGCCGACCTCATCCGCGAGCGCCGCTTCAACTTCCTCATCGCTGGGGTGCTGTCCCTCGTCATTCCGGGGCTGGGGCAGCTCTACAAGGGCCAGTTCCTGCGCGCCGTCCTGTGGTTCCTGATGGTGGGGGCCGGCTACTGGTTCTTCATCATTCCAGGCATCGTCCTGCACTGCTTCTGCATCCTCGGCGCGGCCTTCGGCAGCGCGGGCAGCGACCGCATCCGTCTGCCCGGATAGCCGACGTTCCGCGCGGGAGACGTCCCGCCAGGCGCCAGAGTGCATACAGTCACCGCCATGTGGCGGAGGCTCTGGCAGTGGATGTCGGGATGGGATGTGGCGGTCACGCGGCTGTTGGGGCTGCTCCTGCTGCTGCTGGTCTGCTGTCTGGGCTTCATCGCCCTGTCGGACGAGGTGGCCGAGGGCGAGACGCAGCAGCTCGATGAACGCATGCTGTTGGCGCTGCGCGACCCCGAGGACCCGGCGCGGCCCTGGGGGCCCTGGTGGCTGCGGCGCGCGGCGGAGGACGTGACGGCGCTGGGCGGCATCCCCGTGCTGACGCTCGCCACCGTGGCGGTGTGCGGCTTCCTCCTGCTGGTGCGGCGCTACTGGACGCTGCTGCTCGTGCTGGGCGCGACGCTGGGCGGCGCGGGCCTCAATGTCTTGCTGAAGCAGCTCTTCGCCCGGCCTCGGCCTTCCGTGGTGCCGCACCTCACGGAGGTGGTCAGCCAGAGCTTCCCCAGCGGCCACGCCATGCTGTCGGCCACGGTGTATCTCACGCTCGGCGCGCTGCTGGCCCAGCTCGCCGAGCGCAAGCGGCTCAAGCTCTATGTCCTCACCGTGGCGCTGCTGCTGCCGTTCCTCGTGGGCCTGACGCGTGTCTATCTGGGCGTGCACTACCCCACGGACGTGCTGGGCGGCTGGGTGGCCGGGCTGGCGTGGGCGCTGCTCATGGCGGTCTGCGCGCGGATGCTCCGCCGACGGAGCCCCGCGCTGCGCGCGGAGGCCCGGCGCCCGGTGGAGTGAAGCGCGGCGAGCGGTGCGCCTTGCGCGAAGGCCCAGCCCCACCCGCCAGGCCTCTGGCGGCCCGCGTCATGCCCGTCTGCGCCCACGGCGCCGTTCACTGCGCGAAGCTCCGCTGTGCCGTGGTGCCTGGGCCTCCCGTTGGCCCCTGGTCCCAGCCCTGGCGCCGTGAGAGACGTGGGCCCATGAGCCTGTGGGACTGGCTGTCGCGATGGAGCGGGGGCGGCGCGCCGGTGCCCGCCTTCTACGACGAGTCCTACCGGCTGCCCCTCACCGGCATCGAGTCCTCCGTGGGCATCGAGCCGCGCGGCGTGGACTTCACCACCTGGTACCTCCTGGAGGCCCGCGCGCTGCGCTCCCAGGACGTGCACCACCCGCGGCCGGTGAGCCTCGCCGAGCTGTCGCGCGTGCATGACGCCGCCTACCTGGAGTCGCTGGGCCAGCCGGAGACGCTGGCGCGCATCTTCGCCACCGACCCCGCCGACGTGCCGGTGGACGCGCTGCTGTCCAACCTGCGGCGGGTGTGCGGCGGCACGCTGGGCGCGGCGCGGCTCGCGGTGGCGCGCAAGGGCCCGGTGGTGAACATGGCGGGCGGCTTCCACCACGCCGGCCCGGCGCGCGGCGGCGGCTTCTGCGCGGTGAACGACATCGCGATAGCGCTCGCCGCCCTCCACGCGGACGGCTTCGACGGACAGGCCGTGGTGTTGGATTTGGATGCCCACCCACCGGATGGCACGGCGGAGTGTCTGGCGGGCCAGCAGCGGGCCTGGATTGGCTCGCTGTCCGGCAGCGACTGGGGCGCGCTGTCGCCCGAGGTGGACGAGACGCGCGTCCCCGAGGACACGGACGACAGGACCTACCTGTCCCTGCTCGACGGACTCCTGGAGCGCATGCCCCGGCCGGACGTGGCCTTCGTCATCGCGGGCAGCGACGTGCTCGCGGGAGACCGCTTTGGCCGCGTGGGCCTGTCCCTGAGAGGCGCCCGCCGGAGAGATAGAGCCCTGGCGCGCGCGCTGCGGGGCATCCCCAGCGTCTGGCTGCCGGGCGGGGGCTATCACCGCGACGCGTGGAAGGTGTTCGCGGGCACCGTGCTCGTCCTGGCGGGGCAGGGGGGCCGCCGCATCAAGGCGCGCTATGACCCGCTGAGCGCGCGCTATCAGCGCATCGCCCGCTCCCTGACGCGCGAGGGCGTGACGCCATTGGACGAGCCCATCACCCAGGAGGACCTGGAGGGCTCCCTGGGCTTGAGCGGCGGCCAGCGCCAGCCGCGCATCCTCGGCTACTACACGGCGCAGGCGCTCGAGTACGCCTTCTTCCGCTACGGCCTCCTCTCCTACGTGGAGCGGCTCGGCTACAGCCGGCTGCGCGTGGAGGTGGGCTCCGTGGGAGAGGGAGACCGGATGGAGGTGCACGGCTGCGCGGCGGGCCAGGAGCACCTGCTGGTGGACTGCGTCGTGGAGCGCCGCGTGCTGGCGGGGGAGCCCTTCCTCTTCGTCAACTGGCTCAGCCTGCGTCACCCTCGCGCGCGCTTCAGCGAGGGGCGCGCGCGGCTCCCCGGCCAGGACGTGCCGGGCCTGGGCCTGGCGCGCGAGTCGACGGAGATGCTGCTCGTGATGGCCCGGCGCCTCGTCCTGGCGGGCGTGGCCTTCCGGCCCATGTGGTTCCACCTGGCGGCGCTGGCGCGCGCGCGCTTCCGCTTCCTGGACCCGGCGCGGCAGGGGCGCTTCGAGGCGCTGCTGCGCGACCTGGGGCAGTTGCCCGTCCTGGAGGTCTCCCAGGCGGTGGTGGACGGCCACGTCCTGCTCAACGCTCAGCCCTACGCGTGGGAGGCGAGCGACATGGTGTCGCGCCTGGAGCCCGCGGCCGGAGACGTGGAGGCCATTGCCCTGGAGCGCGAGCGCTGCCGCTTCACCTGGGAACCCACCCGGCGGGCGACCGGAGCATGATAGGGAATGGGCGTGGACCTGGACGCGCTTCGCCGTGAGCAGCACAAGCGCCGGCTCTCCTGGATGCCGTGGCTCTACTTCGTCCTCAAGCCCCGCCACCGCGGCTGGGCGGAGGCGTGGCAGCGCGAGGTGCAGGCGCTGCTGCGCGAGCTGGAGACGGTGGACATCGCGGAGGGGTGCTTCATCGCCCCGGAGGCGCGCATCTTCGCCGAGCCCGGACGCACCGTCTCCATCGGCCCGGGGTGCGGCATCGCCGCGGAGGTCTTCCTGCATGGCCCCGTGACGCTCGGGCCCCGGGTGAGCATCAACGCCCGGGCGAGCCTGGACGGCGGCGCCGCGGGCATCCGCATCGGCGAGGGCACCCGCATCGCCACCGGGGCCACCCTCTACGCCTTCGACCACGGCCTCGCCCCGGACCGGCCCGTGCGCGAGCAGCCCGTCACCTCGCGAGGGCTCGTCATTGGCGCGGACGTGTGGGTGGGCGCCAACGCCGGCATCACCGACGGTGTCACCGTGGGGGACCACGCCGTGGTGGCCATGGGCGCCGTCGTCACCCGGGACGTGCCGGAGTGGGCCATTGTCGCGGGCGTGCCGGCCCGCGTCGTGGGGGACCGGCGGCAGCGGCCCCGCTCAGGTGCTCCGGGTGGATGGGAGCCCGAAGACGGAGCGTGAACTTCTCCCGCCTTCATTGACTTCCAGTTCTTGAGACCCGATATGCTTCGGGTCGATGTCGCCACGGGAGGGGAACCGCAGGGTCTGGATTCGCTCCCGGCAGCCGTTGGTGCCGTCAGGGCCCCGGCCCCTCCCCGATGAGGCGCAAGGGAGGCCAGCACGTGGCAGACGAGCAACGGGACGCGGCCGTCATCGACGCTCCCGGGGAGGCTTCAGGGACGGTCCCCGCAGACGTGGCGTGTGACCTGCTCCCTCCCATGAAGGCGCGGGCGGCGCACGCCGGGAGCCAGGTGGAGTCCGAGCGCTTCCAGCACCTGTCCGAGCTGCTGCACGAGGTGGTGTTCCAGCTCGACGCCCAGGGGCGGCTCACGGTGCTGGGCGGCGCCTGGGAGCGCCTCACCGGGGCGCCGGTGGCCGCGTGGCGGGGCCGTGCGCTGCTGGACGCCATCCACCTGGAGGACCGCGAGCGCGCCCAGGCGTTGCTGGCGTACGTGCCCGGCACCCCCGTTTCGCGTCAGGAGCTGCGCGTGGATGCCGGCGGCGGCCAGGGTGTCCGCTGGGTGGAGCTGTCCGCCCGGGCCCTGGCCACCGTGCCGGGCGAGGTGATTGGGACGCTCCTGGACGTGACGTCGCGGCGCACCGCCGAGGAGGCCGTCACCACCCGCGAGCGCTACCTGGACGCCATGGTGCAGGTGCAGCGGCGGATGATGGGGCACGAGCTGCCGGACGACCTGTACGGCGCCGTCGTCGAGCCGCTGGGCCACGTCTCCGCCGCCAGCCGCGTCTACATCTTCGAGCTGCACTCCGCCGAGGACGGCGCGCTGCTGGCGTCGCAGCGCGCGGAGTGGTGCGCGCCGGGGATTCCTCCCAACCTGGAGGACCCCAACATGCACGGCCTGCCCTTCAACGAGGCCCTGCGGCCCGACCAGTCCGAACAACTGCGGCGCGGCGAGCCGGTGCAGGGCCAGCCGCGCGACTTCACGGAGCTGCTGGCGCCCATGCTGGAGGCGCAGGGCGTCCGCTCCGTGCTGCTCTTGCCCCTGCACGTCCACGGGCAGCTCTTCGGCGTCATCGGCTTCGACAACTGCCGCGAGCCCCAGTCCTGGGGCCCCATGGAGGTGAACCTGCTGTCGGGCGCGTCGGGCGCGCTGTCCCTGGCGCTGGAGCAGCGCACGGCCAACGCGCTGCGCATGCGCACGGAGACGACGCTGCGGCGCACCGAGGCCGGCGTCCACCTGCTCATCGAGGCCTTCCCGGACCCGGTGCTGGTGCACGTGGGCGACGGCGTGCTGCTCTCCGTCAACCCGGCGCTGGTGCAATACCTGGGCTTCCGCGACGCCACGGAGCTGGTGGGCCGCCACATGCTGGACCTGGTCCGTCCCGAGGACCGGGGCGCCGCGCAGCTCCACCTGAGTCAGGCGCTGGAGGGCAAGAGCGCTGCGCGCGTGGTGGAGATGCCGCTGGTGCGCAGCGACGGCGAGGTGGTGGTGGCGGACCTGGTGACGCTGGCCGTGGTGCTGGACGGCTCGCCCGCGCGCATCACCGTGGCGCGCGACTTCACCGAGCGCAAGCGCACCCAGGCGCAGCTGATGCTGACCGACCGCATGGCCTCCATGGGCCTGCTCGCCGCCGGCATCGCCCACGAGCTGAACAACCCCCTGGCCTACGTGCTGTCCAACCTGGACTACCTGCACAGCGCCGTGGGCGGCGTGCGCCCCCGGATGCTCTCTCCGGAGGATTTGGTGGAGCTGCGGCAGGTGCTCGACGACGCCCGGGAGGGCGCCGAGCGCATGCGCCAGATTGTCCGCCAGCTGCGCGTCTTCTCCCGCGTGGAGGACGGCAAGGAAGAGTCGGTGGATGTCCACGCGGTGCTCGAATCCGTGTCGCAGATGGCCGCCAGCGTGGTGCGCGCCCGCGCCCGGCTGGTGAAGGACTACGGCGAGGTGCCGCTCGTGCGTGGCAACGAGGGCAAGCTGTTCCAGGTGTTCCTCAACCTCCTCATCAACGCCGCGCACGCCATCGAAGAGGGCAACTCGGAGACGAACGAAATCCGCCTCACCACCCGCGCGGAGGTGGGCGGCCGGGTGCTGGTGGTGGTGAGCGACACGGGCCAGGGCATTCCCCCGGAGCATCTGCGCCGCATCTTCGACCCCTTCTTCACGACCAAGTCCTCCGGCCTGGGCACCGGCCTGGGCCTGTCCATCTGCGACACGATTGTGACTGCGCTGGGCGGCCACATCTCCGTGGAGTCGTCGGTGGGCGCGGGCACCACCTTCCGCGTGGCGCTCAGCGCCGCGCCGTCCAAGACCCCGGCGAACCGGCCGGGCGCGTGAGCGCTGGGGGGGCCGGCGTCACCTCCGGCCCTCGCGCGGACTGTAGCCCGCTCGACGGCTCTTTCTTCCGGTACTGCGCGTCCGCCCTGAAGCGTTATCCACTTCCACTCCGGGGGTATGTCCCCTGGCGCCTTGGAGGCAGGCCATGCGCACCTACTTCGTCCGGCACCTGCTGGCGCTCTTGCTCGTGCTCGCGACGGGCGCCCAGGCGGCTCACCAGCCCTGGCGGACCTCTCCGCACCCCGAGTCCTCCGCGTCCGGCCTGACGGGCGCGTGCGAGGACGCGCGGGACTTCCTGCTGGGCGCGGGCAGCGCCGACATCACCGGCCCCGCCGCCGAGGTGGGGATGATGGGCTACGGCATGGTGGAGCAGCAGACCACCGGCATCCACCAGCGGCTGCGCTCGCGCGCGTTCGTCATCGCCTCGCCCTGCAACGGCAAGCGGGTGGCCTTCGTCAGCGCGGACCTGGGCATGGTGTTCCAGGCGGTGAAGCAGCAGGTCGTGGAGCGGCTGCGCGCGCGCTACGGCGACCTGTACACCGATGACAACGTGCTGCTGAGCGCCACCCACACCCACTCCGGGCCGGGGGGCTATTCGCACTACACCTTCTACAACCTCACCACGCTGGGCTTCTCGCCACGGAACTTCGAGGCCATCGTCGCCGGCATCGTCGCCTCCATCGTCCAGGCGCATGAGCGGCTCGCCGGGGGCTCGCTGCGCGTGGCCTCCGGGGAGCTGCTCGGGGCCAGCCGCAACCGCTCTCCCAACGCCTACCTGCTCAACCCGGCCGATGAGCGCGCCCGCTACGCGCACGACGTGGACACGCGGATGACGCTGCTGCGCCTCACCCGCGCGGATGGCGCAGACGTGGGGCTCATCAACTGGTTCGCCGTGCACGCCACGTCCATGGGTAATGGCAACACCCTCATCAGTGGCGACAACAAGGGCCTGGCCTCGTACCTCGCCGAGCAGGCGCAGGGGGACGGAGACAGTGGCGCCTTCGTCGCCGCCTTCGCCAACGCCAACGAGGGCGACGTGACGCCCAACATCCTGGGCGGCACCCACGGCGGCGGCGCCGATGACTTCGAGGACACGGACCTCTCCGGTCGCAAGCAGTACGACTTCGCCGCGAAGCTGTGGGCGGAGGCGAAGACGCCGCTCACGGGCGGCGTGGACTACCGACACGTCTACGTGAAGATGGACGCGGTGGACGTGGCGCCCTCCTTCGCGGACGGCGCGCCCCGAGCCACCTGCCCGGCCGCCATCGGCGTGTCCATGCTGGCGGGAGCGGAGGACGGGCCGGGCGTCGGCGTGGAGGGCGTCACCTGCGCCGCCGGTCAGAATGCCTGGGGGCAATTCAGCTGCTCGCTCACCACCACGCCGTGTCAGGCGGAGAAGCCCATCGTCCTGGAGACGGGCGGCATGCGGCCTTATCCATGGACACCGGAGGTGCTGCCCCTGCAGTTGGTCACCATTGGCAACCTGGCGTTGGTGGCGGTGCCCTTCGAATTGACGACCATGGCGGGACGCCGCCTGCGCGACACCGTGGAGAGGGCGCTGGCGCCCACGGGGGTGACGGACGTCGTCATCGCGGGCCTGTCCAATGCCTACTCGGGCTACGTGGCCACCCGCGAGGAGTACGCGCGCCAGGACTATGAAGGCGCCTCCACGCACTTCGGCCCGTGGACGCTGGCGGCCCTCCAGCAGCACTTCCACCTGCTGGCCACCTCGCTGCGGGACGGGGCCGGTGTGCCGCCCGGGCCCACGCCCAGGGACTTGCGCGAGGAGCAGCTCAGCCTGCAGCCCGGCGTGGTGTTCGACGACAAGCTCCTGTGGGTGGACTTCGGCGAGGTCGTCACCGACGCACAGCCCGCGTACTCGCTCGGCGACACGGCGCGCGCCACCTTCTGGGGGGGGCACCCCAAGAATGACCTGCGCCTGGAGGACACCTTCCTGCGCGTGCAGCGGCGCGAGCCGGACGGCGCCTGGACGGACGTGGCCACCGACGCGGACCCGGCCACGCGCTACCAATGGAAGCGCGAGAACTGCGTGCCCACGCTGGCGTGCTCCCACGTCACCGTGACGTGGGACATCCCGGAGGACGCGGCGCCGGGCACCTACCGGCTGGTCCACGAAGGCCACTGGAAGTCGGGCTGGGACGGCAACGTGCGGCCCTACTCCGGCGCGTCGCGGACCTTCACGGTGAAGTGACGCCTGGCCCGCGTCAGAGCACCACCTCCGCCCGCATCAACGTGGACGCGGGCGTGGTCAGCCGGTGGGGTTGCACGCGGCGGATGAGCTCGCACAGCCGGGCGGACGGGTTGATGAACTGCACGCCCACGCCCGTGGACAACATGCCCCACGTCTGGGCCTGGGCGGCGTCCACGTGCCGCACCACCTCGCCCGCGCACTCCACCAGCTCGCCGGCCAGCAGCAGGGTGAACTCCAGCCGGTTGAACAGGCGCGGGAAGGGGTCCGCGCAGCACAGGAAGAGCCCGCCCCGGCTCAGCTCGGTGCACAGCACCTCCACGTCGCCCGCGCCGGAGCGGCGCCGCACGCGCGCCACCCACGTCAGGGGCGGGGTGAGCATGTTGGGCTCCGTCGCGGGGCCTTCGGAGTCCAGCCACGCCAGGGACGGCACCGGCGTGTGGCTGCGCGGCGGCGGCGTCTGGGGTGACAGGGCGTCCGCCAGCGGCTGGGCGGCGGCCAGCAGCAGGGCCTCCTTGAACTCCAGCGCGGTGGCGTAGCGGTCCTCGCAGCGGCGCGACAGCGCGCGCAGCAGCACCTCCGACAGCGCGGGCGGCACCCCGGGCACCAGCAGGTGCGGCGGCGGCGCGCCCACCGGGCCCGTGCCCAGCGCCAGCTCCACCATCTGCCCCCGCTCGAAGGGGAGCTGCCCCGTGGACAGGTAGTAGGCCGTCACCGCCAGCGCGTAGATGTCCGCGCGTCCGTCCACCGGCTGCCCCGCGGACTGCTCGGGCGCCATGTACGCTGGCGTGCCCAGGACGATGCCCGCCGCCGTCTCATCCTCGCCCGGGTGGGGACGGCGCGCCTTGGCCACGCCGAAGTCCAGCACGCGCAGCGACGGCGGCTCCCCCGCGTGCCGCACCACGAAGAGGTTGTCTGGCTTCAAGTCCCGGTGCACCACGCCGCACCGGTGCGCCGCGTCCAGCGCGTCACACGCCTGCGCCAGCAGCGACACCAACGCCGCGGGTACCATGGGCCGGGGCAGGTGCGACATGGGCACGCCCTCCAGGTACTCCATGACGAAGTAGTGGAGGCCGCCGGGCGCCTCATTGATGTCGAAGATGTGGACGATGTTCGGATGGCCCACCACGTTGACCGTGCGTGCCTCCGCGTAGAAGCGCGCGCGCAGGCTTTCGTCCCGGCCCAGGTGGGGGTGCAGCACCTTCACCGCCACCCGCGCGCCAATGCGCGTCTGCTCGCCCAGGTAGACGGTGCCCATCCCTCCAGCGCCCAGCCGGCGGACCAGCCGGTAACTCCCCAACGTCTGGCCCGTGAGGTCCACGGGAGGGGCCTCCTCGTCGCCCGTGGACAGGTACACCTGCGTCCAGGGCTCGCCGCCACACGCCACCTCGTAGGGATGCTCGGTCAGACAGAGCTCGCAGTGCATGGTTCCCTGAAGCAGACACCAGGGTGGCGCCCGGGCGCGCATCACCCCGGGCACGCACCGTCTGTCAGGTGGCAATGCGGCGCCGCTCCGTCGACCAGCGGACCGGTGACTCCTGCCGTGGGACGGCTGGCCTCAGCGCGCGGCGAAGGGGGCGGCGTCGACGCGCACACCCACGTACGACGGGAAGCGTGGCACGCCGTCGTTGGACAGCTCCTGGTAGCGGAAGGTGATGATGGCACCCACGGGGGGCGGCGATGCGCGCTCCGCGTCCGACAGGCCCGTGCCCACGCTGAAGCGCGTGCCGTTTCGCAGCTCCACCTCCAGCGCGCCCAGGCGGCCCTTGTGGCGACCCGCGCCCGCGACGTGTCCCACCACGCGCGCTTCGTCGTCCTTGAAGCTCTTGACCTTGAGCAGCGTGTGGGAGCGGCCCGCCTCGTAGCGCGAGCCGGGCTGGCGCAGCATGAGGCCCTCTCCACCCAGCGCCTCCACGCGCGCCAGCTCCGCGCGCAGGTGCGGCGTGCCGTCACAGCGCGCATGGGCGTGCCACTGCGCATACGGGGGCTTCGCCTCCTCCATCCACTGCCGGCAGCGCTCCAGCCGCGCCTCGAAGGTGCCCTCCACGCCGGGCGCGTCGAAGGCGACGAAGGCCAGCTCCTTCCAGTCGTCGCTGCGGTCCTGCCGGCGGACGACGCTCACCGTGCGCTGGAAGCGCTTGCGCCCGCCGAACAGCTCACCGTCGAGCGGGAAGTCCGGCAGCCCCGCGGTGAACCACTCCGGCGCGAGGAACGCGTTGCCCAGCCGCGACCAGAACTGCTTCCCGTCCCAGTACGCGCGCACGCCGTCCAGCTTCTCGCTCATCCACCAGCCGGTGAGGTCCACGTCGTTCTCCCACGACTGGGCCAGCAGCAGGGGCGGGGCCTGGGTGTCGTCGCCGGATGACGTGCTCCTCGCCGGGCGAGCGGGGACCGCGGGAGCGCCGGACGCGTCACCGCCGAGGCGCGCGTTCTCCGCGTCGTCTCCGCGCACGCGCCGCAGGTGCTTGCAGGTGCGCCGCTCGATGGCCACCGACTGGTTGCGCCAGGCGGGACACGAGCACGAATACACACCGCCGGTGTTCTTGAGGATGTAGGGCTTGGAGCCCGAGCCCTGAACCGAGACCTGCTCCCCGTCCGCGATGTCCGCCATGACCGACCCTCCGCGCCGCATCCCGGGCGGCGATGGGATGAAGCATACCCCCTGGGTCCGACGTTCCGGGACGTGATGCGGTGGGCATTCCGCCTCGGAAGGGGTGGCGCGAGGCCGCTGGGAACCCCACGATGTGTCAGAGGGCCCCGGAGCCAGGAGGAGTCGCGTCAATGGTCGTCATCATCATGGGGGTGTCCGGAGCGGGGAAGACGACGGTGGGCCGCACCCTGGCGGCCGAGCTGGGCTGGCGCTTCGTCGACGCGGATGACCTGCACCCGCGCTCCAACGTGATGAAGATGGCCGCGGGCGCGCCGCTGACGGACGAGGACCGCGCCCCCTGGCTGCGCAAGCTGCGCGATGAAGTGGCGCGGGCGCTGGCGCGGGGCGAGGACGTGGTGATGGCGTTCTCCGGCCTCAAGCAGGCCTACCGCACGCTGCTGGAGGAGCTGGACCCCGCGCACGTGAGGTGGGTGTTCCTGCACGCGCCGCATGAGGTGCTCGCCCGCCGGATGTCGCAGCGCCAGGGGCACTTCATGCCCGCGTCCCTGCTGGAGAGTCAGATGGCGACCATGGAGCTGCCCTCGCGCGCGCTCAGCGTGGACGTGACGCCGCCGCCAGCGGACATCGTGAAGCACATCCGCGACGCGCTCGGTGTCTGACAGCCGAACTCCCGTGTTGAAGCGGTGGGACGGCCCGCCCCCTGGCCGCCTGGCTGGTGTATAGCGCTCCGCTGGGTTGCCACCTTTTCCTTCACCCGCCCGCGAGGACCCGCGCCATGCCCACCGCTCCGACGCCACCCCTGTCCGCCCAGGACGCCCTCGCGCAGCTTCGGGAGGGCAACCAGCGGTTCGTCATGAACGTACGCAGCGTGGAGAACCCGCTCGGCCGCTCCGCCCGGCAGGCGCTGGTGGCGGGGCAGAGTCCCTTCGCCATCATCCTCTCGTGCTCCGATTCGCGCGCGCCGTCGGAGTACATCTTCGACCAGGGGCTTGGTGACCTGTTCGTCATCCGCGTGGCGGGCAACGTCGTCGCGCCGTCGCTGGTGGGCAGCGTGGAGTTCGCGGCGGCGGAGTTCGGCACGCGGCTGGCGGTGGTGATGGGGCACTCGCACTGCGGCGCCATCAAGGCCACGCTGGACTCCGTGCGCAACGGCACGGGCGCGGCGTCCGACAACATCCGCGACATCGTGGAGCGCTGCCGCGAGCCGGTGACGACGGTGGTGAGCGCCGCCGGGCCGAAGGCGGACCCGGAGTTCCTGCTGAAGGAGTCCGTCCGCGCCAACATCCGCAACTCCTGCGACCATCTCCGCCATGGCAGCCGCCTGCTGGAGCGGCTGTGCCGGGAGGAAGGCATGCGCATCGTCGGCGCCGAGTACTCGCTGGAGACGGGCGTCGTCGACTTCTTCAACGGCGTCTGAGAGAGGACACGTTCATGAAGAAGCTGGTCAACGCCCCTCGCGCGGTGGTGCGGGAGCTGCTGGAGGGCCTGGTCTCGCTCGCCCCCGGACAGGTGCTGCTGGAAGGGGAGCTGGTGGTGCTCCGCGCCGACACGCCGTCCGACGTCCGCGCGCGCAAGGTGGCCGTCCTCTCCGGTGGTGGCAGTGGCCATGAGCCGGCGCACGCGGGCTACGTGGGCGCGGGCATGCTGGACGCGGCGGTGGCGGGTGACGTCTTCACCTCGCCGAGCACCGATGCCGTGCTGGCCGCCATCCGCGCCGTCGCGGGGCCCGCGGGCGCGCTGCTCGTCGTGAAGAACTACACCGGGGACCGGCTCAACTTCGGGCTGGCCGCCGAGCTGGCGCGCGCCGAGGGCATCCCCGTGGAGCTGGTGGTGGTGGCGGACGACGTGTCCCTGCACGACACGGTGGAGCCCGCGCGGCGCCGGGGCATCGCTGGCACGGTGCTGGTCCACAAGGTCGCGGGCGCGGCGGCGGCCTCGGGCGCGTCGCTGCGGGACGTCCTCCGCGAGGCCACCGCGGCGGCGGAGGCGCTGGGCACCATGGGCGTGGCCCTTGGGCCCTGCACCGTGCCCGCGGCGGGCAAGCCGGGCTTCACGCTGGAGGAGGACGAAATCGAGCTGGGCCTGGGCATCCACGGCGAGCAGGGCGTGCGCCGCGCGCCGATGCAGACGGCGGACAGCCTGGTGGACACGCTGCTCACCACCATCGTCGAGGACCGGCGCATCGGCTCGGGAGACCGGGTGGTGCTGCTCGTCAACGGACTGGGCGGCACGCCGCCCATGGAGCTGGCCATCGTCGCCCGGCACGCGCTGGCCGTTCTGCGCCAGGGCGGCATCCGCGTGGAGCGCGCGTGGAGCGGGACGTTCCTCTCCGCGCTGGAGATGCCCGGCTGCTCGCTGACGCTGCTGAAGGTGGACGACGCGCGGCTGGCCCGCCTGGATGCGGCGGTGGATGCGCCCGCGTGGCCCGGCGCGGGACGGCTGCCGAAGGAGCCGGGGGTGTACCGGCCTTCAGTTGCTTCGACGTCGGCATCACCCCCGGCGGAGGCGCCGCTGCCAGGGATGGACCGCTTCCGGAAGGCAGTCCTGCGGGTGGCGGAGGCGTTCGAGCTGTCCGAATCTCGGCTGACAGCGCTCGACAGCGCCGCGGGCGATGGTGACCTGGGGCTCAGTCTGGTGCGTGGCGCCGAGGCGATTCGCGCCCTGCCGGAGGACGCGTGGACCCGCCCCGAGCGCGCGCTGACGGCGCTCGGCAACGCGCTCCGGCGCAGCATCGGCGGCAGCTCGGGGCCCTTCTATGCGACGGCGCTGCTGCGTGCCGCGCGCCGGCTGGCGGAGGGGCCCGCGGATGCCTCCGCGTGGGCCGAGGCCTTCGACCTGGCCGTCAGCGCCGTGGCGGAGCTGGGCGGTGCGCGGCCTGGAGATCGCACCATGCTCGATGCGCTTCGGCCCGCCGCGGATGCGTTCGCGAAGGCGGTGCGCGGCGGGCAGGGGGCTCGCGAGGCCTGGGCCTCGGCGGTGCAGGCGGCCGAGGCGGGAGAGGAGGCGACGTCCCGGATGCAGCCGCGCCTGGGCCGCGCCAGCTACCTGGGCGCGCGCGCCGTCGGTGTACCGGACGCGGGCGCCGCCGCCGTGGTGGTGTGGATGAAGGCGCTCACGCCCGTGCTCGGCTGAGCGCCTTCATCCGTACCTCCGCGCCTACTGCACCCAACGCTTGCTGGTCTGGTACACGTCCACCAGCGGGGAGACCAGGGTGATGCGCGGCCCCCAGCGGGTGGCGTCCTCCAGGTCCTCATCCCGCAGGGATTTCAGTGAAAGAATTTCCGACATACAGGCCAGCGGCGCGTGCTCCCAGACCCGGGTGAGGTCGTCGGCCGTCACGTCGCCGATGAGCTCACCGTGCACGTCGTCCACCACCGGCAGTCGGCTCAAGCCATACCGCTGCATCAGTGACAGCGCCCTCACCACCGTGTCCTTCGGGAAGAGGGTCACTGCCTTCGCCACCGTGTCCTTGCACTCCACATACAGTTCCGTCATCGCCGGCCTCGCCACCCTGTTGTTGCCCTGCGAGGCACGGTAGCAAGACGGTTGCCAACAACCGGGCGCCGCCGGGCAGGGGCGGGGAGGCGGGCGAGCGCTGGCTGCTGTCGCCCGGGTGACAATCTCCCCCGGGCGGCGCCGGGCCCGCCGGGGGCGCTACAGCCGGATGCCCACCGAGGTCCGCAGCTGGGTGTCGAGCTTGGGGACGGCCAGGGGCGGGGAGTTGTCGAAGGCGAGGTTGAAGCCGATGCTGACGGTGAGCCGCTCGTTGGGCTTCACCTCGAAGATGGTGTCGTTGAGCAGGCGGACGTCGGCGAAGTTCGTCACGCGGGGCTGGGCGTAGAGCGTCTGCACCAGGGCGACGTTCTCCATGAGCTCCAGCCGCCCCAGGATGTAGCTGGACAGGCGCGGGTCGGTGCGGAACGTCCCGGCGTCGGGTTCGGCGTCCCGGCGGATGCGCTCGTGCTCCAGCATCAGGGCGAGCCCCACCACCAGCGTGGCCTTCTTGTCCGTCAGCAGCTTCACCCGGGGCCCGGCGCCCAGCAGGGCCCGGAACTGGATGCGGCGGAACTCGTCGAACTCGTGCTGGAGGAACGCCTCGCCGGAGAGCCGCTCCGTGAACTGGTAGCGGTAGCGGACGTGCTCCAGCACCTTGCTGACGATGACCTCATCGGCGGCGAAGGCGTACTCCCCCCGGACGACGCCCATCCAGGTGTGATTCTCCGTGCGCCACTGGCCCACCAGGGCGCCGCGCAAGCTGAAGAGGTCGATGCTGCCCGTGCGCCAGTCCGCGCCCAAATCCACGGCGGCCGAGCGCCCCGGGCCCGTGTTCTCGTCGAACAACCCCTGGACGTTGATGATTTGCGCCGCCGCCGTTGTCGCATGAAGCCACGCGAGCAGCAGCAGCGCCCACCTGCTGGATTTCAGTCCCGCCATGCCCCGGGTCTGCACCGTCGGCCGG
This sequence comes from Myxococcus sp. AM009, assembly GCF_013372605.1. Classification (NCBI taxonomy): domain Bacteria; kingdom Pseudomonadati; phylum Myxococcota; class Myxococcia; order Myxococcales; family Myxococcaceae; genus Myxococcus; species Myxococcus sp. AM009. Next base: position 14,021 of record NZ_JABXEP010000057.1, on the reverse strand, counting down.
CATGTTTCAAGGGCGACGGCGCGGCTCAGGGCAGGCGCTCCACCGTGGCCCCCGCGCGCGCCAGCAGCTCCCGGTACCAGTCGAAGGCCTGGGCGGTGCGCGCTCCCAGGGCCTTGGCGCCCCAGAGCACGGTGAGGGTGCGGCGGGTGTCCGCGGTCGTCTTGGTGCGCTGCGCGTCCTTGACGGCGTTGGCGCAGGGCCCCGCCGCGTCGAAGAGGCACAGCAGGCCCCCCAGGTCGATGCTCTGCCCGGACGCGTTGAAGACGTACTGCGCGCCCTCCGGCGCCACGCCCACGCGGAAGGGGGCGGTGGCCCGCTCCAGGTCCACCACGCTGATGGGCAGGCCGCTGTGCAGGGACACCGCGTTGCAGGCATCCACGGCCAGGTTGATGGCGCCCAGCGAGCCGTCACCCGAGGCGCGCACCAGGTACTCCGACGCGGGCTTGCCACGCCCGGTGGGCTTGTAGCCACCGTGGCGGAGCATGTCGCGGATGGCGCCGCGCACGGTGTCGTCGCTGGACAGGGGCGCGGTGGCGCCGGGCCTCAGCAGCGCCACCAGCCACTCCGGGGAGGGCAGCCCGCCCAGCGGCCCGGGGAAGGTGGTGGTGAAGGTCAGGGTGTCCAGGGAGGGGTGGGCGTCGACGGTCAGCACGGCGCTGCACTCTATGTCACCGCGCCCGTAGGGGCAGGTCCCACTTCCAGCCTGGGGCCGGGGGCTTCCCTGCCTGTCCGCTCCCATGCAAGAGAAGTCGCCTTCTACGGGTTCGGAACATTCTTCCCGGGGCGCGCTACGTGGCATAAGGGCGCCGCACCCGCTTCCGGGCCCCCCGCACGCACATGATTCGTCTCGACAACATCAGCAAGCAGAACGGCCAGCAGATTCTCTTCATCGAGGCCTCCGCGGCGCTCCACAAGGGGGAGAAGGTGGGCCTCGTCGGTCCCAACGGGGCCGGCAAGACGACGCTGTTCCGGATGATTACCAGCCAGGAGCACCCCGACGAGGGCCAGGTCGCGGTCGACCGGGGCGTCACCATTGGCTACTTCAGCCAGGACGTGGGTGAGATGGAGGGCCGCAGCGCCGCCGCCGAGGTGATGGACGGCGCGGGCCCGGTGAGCACGGTGGCCGCCGAGCTGAAGGAGCTGGAGGCGGCCATGGCCGACCCGGACCAGGCGGACAACATGGACAAGCTCGTGGAGCGCTACGGCCTGGTCCAGGGGCGCTTCGAGGAGCTGGGCGGCTACGCGCTGGAGGGCCGCGCGCGGGAGATTCTGGCGGGCCTGGGCTTCACCCAGGAGATGATGGACGGCGACGTGGGCGCGCTGTCGGGCGGCTGGAAGATGCGCGTGGCGCTGGCCCGCATCCTCCTGATGCGCCCGGACGCGATGCTGCTCGACGAGCCGAGCAACCACCTGGACATCGAGAGCCTCATCTGGCTGGAGGAGTTCCTCAAGAACTACGACGGCGCGCTGCTGATGACGTCGCACGACCGCGAGTTCATGAACCGCATCGTGAACAAGGTGGTCGAAATCGACGGCGGCTCGCTGTCGACTTACACCGGCGACTACGAGTTCTACGAGCAGCAGCGGGCGATGAACGAGAAGCAGCAGCAGGCGCAGTTCGAGCGCCAGCAGGCCATGCTCGCCAAGGAGCTGAAGTTCATCGAGCGCTTCAAGGCGCGCGCCTCGCACGCCGCGCAGGTGCAGAGCCGGGTGAAGAAGCTGGAGAAGATTGAGCGCGTGGAGCCGCCCAAGCGGCGCCAGACGGTGCTCTTCGAATTCCAGCCGGCGCCGCGCTCGGGCGACGACGTGGTGAGCCTGAAGAACGTGAACAAGGCCTACGGCAGCCGCACCATCTACGAGCGGCTGGACTTCCTGGTGCGCCGCACGGAGCGCTGGGCCGTCATGGGCGTCAACGGCGCGGGCAAGTCCACGCTGCTGAAGCTGGTGACGGGCGCCACGCAGCCGGACACGGGCAACGTGGCGCTGGGTGGCAGCGTGAAGTTGGGATACTTCGCGCAGCACGCCATGGACCTGCTGGACGGCGAGCGGACGGTGTTCCAGGCGCTGGAGGACGCCTTCCCCCGCGCGGGGCAGGGCTCGCTGCGGGCGCTGGCCGGCTGCTTCGGCTTCTCCGGTGACGAGGTGGAGAAGAAGTGCCGCGTGCTGTCCGGCGGTGAGAAGGCCCGGCTCGTCATGGCGAAGATGCTCTTCGACCCGCCGAACTTCCTGGTGCTGGACGAGCCCACCAACCACCTGGACATGGCCACGAAGGAGATGCTGATTACGGCGCTCTCCCGCTACGAGGGGACGATGCTGTTCGTCTCCCACGACCGTCACTTCCTGGCCGCGCTGTCCAACCGCGTGCTGGAGCTGACGCCCGAGGGCATCCACCAGTACGGCGGCGGCTACACCGAGTACGTGGCCCGCACCGGCCAGGAAGCGCCCGGCCTGCGGAGCTGAGGCGCGGAGCGGCGCTGCCCCCAGGGCAGCGCCGTGCCTGCCGCGGACACCTCGCCGTGCGCGCCTCGCGGCTGCTGGGGACGGGGCCGCGGGCTCAGGACTCCGCTGGGCCCTGCTTGGACCAGGTGCTTCGGAGCGCACGGACCTCGGCCAGCAGCTCCTGGGCGGCGGCGTGCGTGGTGGCCGAGGGTGGAGCCGACGGAGGGAGGGCCGGCTCGGGAGGCTGCGGCTCGCCCAGCCCCGCGTCCCGGTGCATGCGCACGCGCGTCATGATGACGTCGCGAATCTCCTCCGGGTTGTTCACGCCTCGGAAGTGGGCCTCGTGCAGGCCCTCGGTGTGCGCGGCGTCCGCCTCCTGCGAGCCGCGGCCGCCGCCTCCCGCCGTCTCCACCTTCACGTTGGCGATGCCGAGCACCCGCTGGAGCGGGTTCTGCCGGATGGAGACCTGCTGGATGTTGGCGAAGGTCATCGTCTTCTCCTGGAGGGAGACGAGCCCTTCCCGGATGCGCAGGCTCCGGTCGGAGAGGATGTACCAGCGGAACTCGTAGTCGAGCCACGCCACCAGGAAGCTGATGGGAAGCTGCACGATGAAGGCGAGCCAGGCGAAGGCCTCGACGACCCACACGACCTCTTCTGCCCAGCGGAAGGGCAGGTGCGGGACGAACCGCCTCAGCGCCACCCAGCCGAAGAGCAAGCTCACCGTCAGCCCCACCTGCTTCAGTGCCCAGTGAAGCAACTGGTACTGGCGATGCCGGGGCGCGGCGCGGAAGACGCGCACCATTCTCCCTTCAGGGATGTGTGGCGCGGGCGGGACCTTGAGCAGGCGCAGCAGCCAGGCGTGTCGCGTGTCAGACATCCTGCTTCTCCCGCGTGGCGCCGCTGTCCAGGCTGAGCCGCAGGGCGCGCACCTCCTCGGCAATCTCACGGAGCGTGACCGCCAGCGCGTCAGGGTCACCCTCGGGCACGGCGCGCGCTCTCTCCTGCGTGGGGGTGGGCCGCTCCCGGCTCCCGCGCATCCGCGAATAGAGGAAGTCCCGCATGGCCGCGTAGGCGGGAACGCCCTCGATGGTGATCTCCGCCTGTGAGTTGCCGCTCGCCGTCTGGATTTGGATGCGCGCCAGCCCCAGCCAGCGCTCCAGCAGGTTGCTGGACAGGTGGATGTCCTGGATGCGCGCGTAGGTGAGGGACACCTCCCGCCGGAAGAGGATGCCCCAGCGGACGGTGATGCCCTCGTCGTCCAGCGTGTAGCGCAGCGTCTGGAACTTGAAGTAGCGGATGAGCCCGAGGATGGGGAAGCCGGGCCCGGCCAGCAGCGCGCTGGCGAGGTAGTAGGTGAGCAGGCTCCGGTGCGGCTGCAGCACCGTGGGCAGGCGCGACAGGAAGCCCCCGTCGCGGGGCGCGGCTGTGAGGGCGTTAGGCGATTCGGTCATGGGCGGTCGTGCGGGGTGGTGGTGCTACGGACGGGCGCTGGCGCGATTGCACCGGCCCATCCGCGATTCTGCGCCCAGGCGAGGGCGCAAGCCACCTCTCCCAGGCGTCACCGCTCCCGGTGAATCAGAGCGGGGCGTCCGTCGCGCAGCTGGGCGTGGCGCTCTCCGCGGTCAGCCGAGCGAGCGACTTCGGGGCCGCGTCCGTGTACGGCGAAACGCCGAGCACCAGGCACGTCCGGTACACGAGCGCGCGGCTCGCGGGGAACGCGGTGATGGGGAGCGAGGCGCCGGCGTTGAAGTACACGGAGCCCAGCGCGGAGCCATAGAACGGGCTGCTGCCCCAGGCGAACTTCTTGCCCGTCACCGGCGTCGCGGCCGACAGCCCGCTGTACTGCGCGGACTGGAAGGGCCACTCGCCCGCGGAGAAGCCCCCGCTGAGCAGCGCCCGCCCCGAGGCCGCCCGCGTCGTCCCGGTGTTGAGGCTGTAGCCGCCGTACACCAGCCCGGTGTCCTGGCCGAGCTTCAGCTCGACGAGCCCCAGCTCATACAGCACGCCGGAGGCAGGGTGCCGCGCCAGCAGCGCGTGGTACTTGCGTGTGTTGCCGATGGGCTCGTTCCACGTCCAGTTCGCCTCGGTGGTGAGCGCGCCCGCGGCGGCCACTCCAGTCGTGAAGTGGTGGAGGGAGTCGCCCCACTGCACGTTGTTGAGCGTGGCGCTGGCGGTGGCGTCCGCGAACTCGACGACCCCGTAAGGGCCGCGCATGTCGAAGGACAACTGGCCCGCGGTGGCTTCGCTCAGGTCCATCCGCGTGTCGATGCGCGGGAAGTCCGTGCCCTTCTGGAAGACCCAGTGGATGGTGACGGGCACCATGAACTTCTGGTGCGCGGCGTCCGCCGCCGCCGTCGCCTCCGTCACGTTGGCCATGGCGGCGCGCGTGCCCCACTTGGGGTACCGCAGCGTGAAGCGGTGGCTGGCGGAGGTGGACGCTGGCGTTATCTCCGAGCGCGAGGCCTCCACCGGGAAGCCCAGCCCCAGCGGCGAGTCGTCCTCGCCATGCCGACCCGCGATGGTGCCGGACGTGCCGTTGTCGAAGGTGCGGTACAGCTCGTGGGCCACGAAGTAGCCGAAGCCCGCCTCGCCGCCCGCCGTGCCATCCACCGTCACCGTGCGCCACTCCGCGCCAGCGGGCACCTGATACGTCATCTGCACCGCGTAGCCGCCGTTGCCAGCGGGAGACTGCCGCTTGAGGGACACCGTGCGCGGGCGGCCCTGGGCGTCCGTCCAGGCGTAGCGGTCCACGGGGACTCCCGCCACCGTGGTCGTCTCGCGAGAGACGCCGTCGCCCTGCTCGGAGGTGGGCTCGGGGCCGGCGTCCGGAGCACCCGCATCCGGCGTTCCGCTGTCGCCGCTGCCTCCGTCCGTGACGCCAGCGTCCTCCGGTCCATCTCCTGAGTCGCTGTCGCAGGCCCCCAGGGCCAGCGTCATTCCCAGCCAGAGCCCAGCGAACCGTCGTCCGTTCTTGGTCATGGGCACAGTTATCCCGGAAAACGGGAGACTTGTGCCAGGGCGGCCCGGCCCTACTCGAACAGCCGCCCCGCCAGCCGCGTCAGCTTCCGCGCCTTGCCGGTGAAGGGCGGGAAGAACAGGTGGAGCAGGGACGTGCGCCCCTGGCGCAGCACCGCGCGCTCGTGGCTGAAGGTCCGGAAGCCCGTCTCGCCGTGATACGCGCCCACGCCGCTGGCGCCCACGCCGCCGAAGGGCAGGTTCGGATTCACATGGTGCAGCACCACGGTGTTGATGCATGCGCCGCCCGAGCGCGTCTCCCGCAGCAGCCGCTCCACCGTGGCCTCGTCATTGCTGAACACGTAGAGCGCCAGGGGCTTGCCGTCCTCGCGCACGTGCGACACCACCTCGTCCAGGGACTCGAAGCGCAGCACGGGCAGCACCGGCCCGAAAATCTCCTCGGCCATGATGGGCGTGTCCGGCGTCACGTCCGCGAGCACCGTGGGCGCGATGTAACGCGACTCCGCGTCCACGCCGCCGCCCGCCACCACGCGCGCGCCGGCCTCTACGGTGCGGTCCATCAACTGGCGCACCCGCGTGAAGGCGCCGTCATCCACCATGCGGCACAGGTCCAGGCTCGCGCGGCGCGCCTCCTCGGTGCGGCCGTAGAAGCGCTCCAGGGTGTCCTTCACCGCTTCGAGCAGCGCCTCTTCCTTCGACGCATGGACCCAGACGTGGTCGGGGGCGATGCACGTCTGCCCGCCGTTGAGGAACTTGCCCCACACCACGCGCTCGGCGGCGGCCTCCACATCCGCTGTTTCATCGACGATGACGGGCGACTTGCCACCCAGCTCCAGCGTCACGCTGGCCAGGTGCTTCGCCGCCGCTTCCATCACCCGCCGGCCCACACGGGCTCCACCGGTGAAGAAGAAGTGGTCGAAGGGCAGCCGCAGCAGCGCCTCGCCCACCTCCGGGCCGCCCTCCACCACGGTGACTTCCTCTGGGGGAAAGACGTCCTTCACCAGCCCCGCGATGAAGCGCGCCGTGTGGGGCGCCTTCTCACTGGGCTTGCACAGCACGGCGTTGCCCGCGGCCACCGCGGCCACCAGCGGCGCCACCAACAGGTGGAAGGGTTGGTTCCACGGGGCCATCACCAGCACCACCCCCCGGGGCTCGTACCGCACCAGGCTGGACGTGCCGGTGAGCAGCAGGGGCGTGGAGACCTTCCGAGGCTTCATCCACGTCTTGAGGTGCTTCTGGATGGAGGCCAGCTCCATCAGGACGGGGAGGACCTCGGTGGCCTCCACCTCCGCGCGCGGCTTGCGGAAGTCGGCGTGGAGCGCCTCGGCCAGGGCTTCGCGCCGGGCGACGAGCAGCGCCTTGAGCTGCTCAAGTCGGGCCAGCCGTTCCTTCATGCCGCGGCGCGCCACCTCCCAGCGATGCGCATGGAGGCGGTCGAACGCCTCCTGCACGCCGTCCGGCATCCGTGCTTCTTCCAGCTTCACCACGCGCATCGCCTGGCTCCTTCCGGAGGTGCCCCGGCCTGGGGTGCCTACTCCATCAGCCGGGTCGCGCGGGAGGCCAGTTCCTGCGCCTTCCCGCGATACGGCGGGAAGAACACCGAAGCCAGCGACTTCATCCACTGAACCATCACAGCCCGCTCATGGCTGAACGTCTTGAAGCCGAAGTGGCCGTGGTAGTTCCCCAGGCCACTGGTGCCCACCCCTCCAAACGGGAGGTTGGGGTTCGCGAGGTGGACGAGCACGTTGTTCACCACCGCGCCACCCGACGTGGTGTTCTGGAAGATGTCCTCCACCGCCCGCTTGTCCTGGCTGAACACATAGAGGGCCAAGGGCTTCCCGCCCGCGCGGATGTGCGCGTAGACCTCTTCACGGGACTGGTAGGTGAGCACCGGCAGCACGGGGCCGAAAATCTCGCCCTCCATCACCGGGCTCTGGGCCGTCACGCCGGACAGCACGGTGGGCGCGATGTAGCGCGAGGCCCCGTCCGCCTCCCCGCCCACCTCCAGCTTCGCTCCCGCGGCCACCGAGCGGTCGAGCAGGTCCTTCACCCGCCGCCACGCCACCGGGTCCACCAGCCGCGACAGGTCAGGGCTCGCCTGCCGCTCCTGCTCCGTGCCGCCGTAGAAGCGGGTGATGGCCGCCTTGAGCGCCTCCAGGAACGCCCGCTCCTTCGACGCGTGCACGAAGACGTAGTCCGGCGCCACGCACGTCTGGCCGCCGTTGACGAACTTGCCCCAGCACAGGCGCTCCGCCGCCACGGCGACGTCCGCCGTTTCATCGATGATGACGGGCGACTTGCCACCCAGCTCCAGCGTCACGCTGGCCAGGTGCTTCGCCGCGGCCTCCATCACCTTGCGGCCGATGCGCGTGTTGCCGGTGAAGAAGATGTGGTCGAAGGGCAGCTCCAGCAGCGCCTCCGCCGTCTCCGCGCCGCCTTCGAACAGCGCCACCTCGTTCTCCGGAAACACGTCCTTCACCAGCTGCGCCAGGAAGCGCGAGGTGTGCGGCGTCTTCTCGCTGGGCTTGCAGATGACGGTGTTGCCCGCGGCGATGGCGGCCACCAGCGGCGACACCAGCAGGTTGAAGGGGTAGTTCCACGGCGACAGCAGCAGCGCCGTGCCGCGCGCCTCGTAGCGCACGTGGCTGGACGAGCCCGCCAGCAGCATCGGCGTGCCCACCCGCCTGGGCTTCATCCACGACTTGAGGTGCCGCACCGTGTGGTTCAGCTCCTCCAGCGTGGGGTGCAGCTCCGTCAGGTCCACCTCCACCGCGGGCTTGCGGAAGTCCGCGTGGATGGCGTCCGCCAGCTCCGCGCGGCGGGCGATGATGGCCTCGCGCAGCCGCTTCAGCCGGGCGATGCGTTCGGCGGCCGTGGTGCGGGACATCGTCCAGCGGTGCGCGCGCTGGGCCTCGAACACCGCGCGGATGCGCTCGGTGTCGGCGGTGGGCTGCGTGTTGGCTTGAGCAGTCGCTTCGAGCATGGGGTTCTCCAGGGGTGGGAAAGGGGACTCAGCGGGACTCCAGCCCGCGAAGAAGGGTGCTGAGGGCCGCCGTCAGCTCGGCGGTGAAGTCGACGCGCAGCGGCGCCAGGTGGGGCAGCGCCTCCAGCACCTCGCGCGCCACCGGGGCCACGTCCGACATCTGCCGCAGGCCCGTCACCAGCGCGTGCAGGTGGATGAAGAAGCGCGGGCCGTCTCCGGCTTGAAGGAACGACAACCGCTGCTCCACCCGCGTCCCCGCGCGGAGCAGCGCCGCCAGCAGCCGCTCCTTGAACGGGCGGAGCTGCTCGGCCGTCACGTTCTGCTCCAGCACCGTCTGGAGGAGCGCCAGGAGCCGCGTCAGGGTCTCCTCGCCCTCCAGCGACTCGGCCACCGTGCGCGCCAACCGGGGGCTCGTCCAGGCGGCGGTGTCCTCCGCCAGCAGCCCGTCCAGCCGGTCGAACCACGCGAAGAGCAGGTCCTCCAGCAGCGCCAGGAACAGCGCCTCCTTGGTGGGGAAGTAGAGGAACACCGTGCCCTTGGCCAACAGCGCCCGGCCGGCCACGTCCGCCATCTTCACCTCGGCGTAGGACGTCGCCTGATACAGGGCCAGGGCCTCATCCAGGATGAGCCGTCGCCGCGCTTCCTTGTCCTCGTCCTTGCGGGCTCGCTGGGGCAGCGCCCGCTTCGCCTTCGCCGCCGGGGGGCTGACCATGACGCATGGATGAATGACCCGTGGTCATTCGTCAAGTGACTGAAGGTCATTTGTCCACTGGATGGCCAGGTGAGGGCATGTGTGGTGGAGTGAGTCCCATGCGTCCCATCGAGGCGGAGCTCCTGTCGGGCAGCGCGCTGTATCGGGAGGTGGTGTTGGAGAAGCTGCTCCACGCCCGGGAGTCGGTGTGGATGGCCACGGCCAACGTGAAGGCGATGTTCGTGGAGCACGGCGGCCGCTTCGTCCCGCTGGTGGACGTGCTGGACACGCTGGCGGCGCGTGGGGTGGCGCTGCGGCTGTTGCACGCGGAACTGCCGAGCCGGCCCTTTCGCGCCGCCTTTGACCGGCGCGCGCGGCTGGTGGCGGGTGGCTTGTCGCTCAAGGTCTGCCCGCGCGTGCACTTCAAGGCGGTGGTGGTGGATGGCGCCTGGGCGTACCTGGGCAGCGCCAACCTCACCGGCGCGGGGCTGGGCGCCAAGGGCGACTCCGCGCGCAACTTCGAGCTGGGCTTCGTCACCGAGGACTTCGACGTCATTGACCGGGTGACGGCGCTCTACGAAGCGGTGTGGAGCGGCGCCGAGTGCAAGGCATGCAAGCTCCGCGCGGTGTGCCCCGACCCCATCCTGCCCGCGAGCAAGCGAGCGCCCGCGCCGCGCCGTCCTCGCGCGGATGCCCCCCGCCTGGGCAAGGCGCGCCGTCTCCAGCGGGGCGTGAAGGCCGCGACACGCTAGGTTGGCCACACCGCGCGTCGGATGCGCCCGGCACGGATGGGAGGCGTCCGTGACTCGGGCTGAAATCGCGGCCCTTCCGCTGTAGCGTTCCGCCGTTACTCGCGCGCTGCTCGTCCCGCATCAGGAAGCCTCCCCGTGCGCCCGGCCACCCTCTCCGCCACCTCTCCTCCCGAGCTGGAGTCGCAGCTCAAGCTGCGGCGCCGCAACTTCCTCCTGTGCGCCGCGGGGCTCGCGCTGTCGCTGGTGATGCATCCGCTGACGCTGGGGCAGGTCGTCACGCAGGTGCTCTGGGTCCACCTGGGCTGGTGCGCCGCCTTCATCTTCCTGGGCGTGGCGGTGGGGGCCCGGTGGATGTCGCCGCGCTCCATCGGCCTGGCCGCCGCCGTCGTCAGCCTGGTGGGGCTCACGCTGGACATCCACTTCACGGGGGGCATCTACAGCCCCTTCTTCCCTTCGCTGTACGCGGTGCCGCTCATCATCTGCGTCTTCACACCGGAGCACCGCCGTCCCACGCAGCTGGCCTGCGCGCTCACGTGGGTGTGTCTGCTGGTGACGTGCTGGGCCTCGGGCGCGTCGCTGCAGGTGGCGGTGTCGCAGGGCCTGTCCTTCGCGTTCGTGGCGTGGGTGTCCGTGCTCGGCTCGCAGACGTTCCGCCGCCTGCGGGACGCGGAGCGGGAAGCGGACGCGGAGCGGATGGTGGCGCTGGAGCGCCTGGCGGAGAGCGAGCGGCTGCGCGCCCAGGCGGACCTGCACCGCGCGGAGATGGAGCGGCTGGCGCTGGTGGGGCAGCTGGCCGCGGGCGTGGCGCACCAGGTGAACAACCCGCTGTCCTACGTGAAGTCCAACCTGGGCTACCTGGACGAGGAGCTGGGCGAGCCGTCGCCGGACGTGGAGGAGCTGCGCCGCGTGGTGGATGAGACGCAGCAGGGCGTGCTGCGCATCCAGCAAATCGTCACGGAGCTGCGCGACTTCTCTCGCGCCAACGCCCAGGACGAAGAGGCCTGCGCGGTGGCGGAGGCCCTGGCGAAGGCGCGCTGGCTGGCGTCCGCGGAGCTGCGTGGCCTGACCGAGGTGGTGGAGGACGTGGCGCCGGACCTGCCCCGGGTGCGCATGGGCCTGGGGCGGCTGGTGGAGGTGTTGGTGAAGCTGTTGCTCAACGCGGCCCAGGCCGTGGACGCCGCGCAGCCCCGGCGCCCGGGCCGCATCGTCCTGCGCGCGCGGACGTTCCAGGAGGGGGTGCGGCTGGAGGTGGAGGACAACGGCGCGGGCATCCCCGATTCCGTGCTTCCCCGCCTCTTCGAGCCCTTCTCCACCGTGCCTCGCGCCAAGGCCGCGGGGCTGGCGCTGTCGGTGTGCCGCGACCAGGTGGAGAGCGTCGGGGGGACGTTGTCCGCGGAGCACCGTCCCGACGGGGGTACCCGCTTCGTCCTCAACCTGCAGCCGGCGCCGCTGCACGCGCCCGTCTGACGCGTCAGCCGGTGGGGCGACGGAGCCCGGGCTCGTCGAAGAAGTCCCGGGGCGAGGCCTGGTCCACGAGCATCCCGTCATCGATGAGCAGCACGTGGTCGGCCACCATGCGCGCCAGCGGGAGGTGCTGCGTGACGAGCACCACGGTGCGTTCGGCGCGCAGCATCATCAGCCGCCGCGCCAGCCAGCGGACGCCGTCCGCCGTGAGCCCGACTTCGGGCTCGTCCAGGAGGACCAGGGGCGCCTTGTTCGCGATGGCGACGGTGAGCAGCGCCAGCCGCCACAGCCCTTCGGGCAGCAGCGCGATGGGCCGCTCGCGCAGGCGGTCCAGCCGCACCGCCGCCGCGGGCGCGCAAGCCCAGACGGACTCCAGCGTCTGGCGCGCCTGGGCGCCGAGCAGCTCGCCCAGGGGGCGCGACTCCGCGGGCCGGGATTGGGGCACCACCGCCTGCGCCGACACGGGGAGGGTGAGCTGGCCCCGCACCCAGAAGTCCGCGCCGCCTCCGAGCCGGTCGTTGACGAGGGTCCGCAGCAGGGTGCTCTTGCCACTGCCACCCGGGCCCAGCACCACGCTGGCGCGCCGCCAGGGCAAATCGAAGGAGAGCTTCGCCAGCACCGCGCGAGGGCCGTAGCCGGCGCCCAGGTTCCTGGCTTGAATCATGGCGCTGCGCTCCTTTCTCCATGCGAGGGCGGGAAGCGCCGGTGAAGTGGGCGTCGCGTTCTTTGATTTTGTAGTGTCTATGGATAATTATTGTCAATTCGCCGCGGAGTGCGGGAATCAGTCTGAAAGTCAGCTGAGAGTCGGAACTCCCGGAGTCCCGCGCGCCAGGTGTCGGACCCACGAGCTGTCAAAGACTTGCGCGTCACCCGCTGCGGCGCCCGGTCCCACCTGACAATGTATGGGAATGTTGAGCGCCTGTGCTGGCTGGCAGGGATTGCCGGGAGCCAGCGGCTTCCCGGCTCCGGAGCGTGACTACTCGGGGACGTCGGACGTGGCCGGGACGGGGACCTTGCCGGGCGCTCCGGCCGCCTCCTCCACCAGGGCCTCGGCGGGTGGCGGCGTGCCGTTGCCCCGCGGCTGCTTCTGCCTGTCTCGCCACGCGCTGGGGGACTCGCCCACCAGCTTGCGGAAGAGGCTGCTGAAGTGCTGGAGCGAGGCGCAGCCCACCTCCACCGCCACCGCGGTGAGCTTCATGTTCGACTCACGCAGCAGCGACTGCGCCATGCGCACCTGCACCGCGTTGAGCTCCGCCTGGAAGGACGTGCTGGCCTCCTTCAGCCGGCGCTGCAGCGTCCGTTCGGACATGCCCATCTCCCGGGCCACGTCCGACAGGTTCACTTCCGGCAGCCGGCCCCGCATCACCTGGTGCAGCTCGCGCAGCAGGGGCGACTGCCCGGTGGCCTCCGCGACCAGGCCGTTGAGCTCCGCCACCAGCGCCGCGGCCGCGGCCTCCGGCTGCCCCAACCACTGGAGGGCGGTGTCGGGGGCGGTGAAGGCCCGGCTGGGGTAGGCCCCGGACAGCAGCGTGTAGAAGCCGCCCACCACCGCGCCCACCACGCCTTCAGGCCGCACCAGCGCCTGCTTCAACACGGAGGTGCTGAAGTCCTTCTCGCGGGGCTGCATGTATTTGACCAGGGCGGCGAACGCCATGGGGTCCGCGGCCTCCAGCCGGCGCGCGTCCACCAGCGAGGCATGTGGCTTGGCGGGGGACAACTCCACGTCCAGCACCTGGACGAGCCGGCGCACCTCGGCCTCTCCGGGACGTCCCCAGAGGACGAAGCCGCACAGGTCCGGCGAGGCGTACCAGTGGAGGAAGCCCTCCCCGACTAGGTAACGGCCGTGGGGGTCCCGGCGGTAATCTTCGACTCCATCTGCCGATCGCACGGTTTGGCAGAATAGCGCTTCGCCACCCTGAGGACCCAGAACGGATTGATGGGGGAGAGCCCGGTAGTCAGCTCTGGGCGGAGCCTGGACGTCCGAGCGAGCTCCTCGGTGAGGGCCGGAAGCTCGTGCCAGGGCACCTGCGGCTTCAGGTGGTGGGCCTGGTGGTAGCCGGCGTTGAAGAACCACCGGTTGTAGAAGGCGGAGTAGGACGTGGTGCCCAGGGCGTCCTTCTGCTCGGAGTCCGTCTCGAAGTGGGCCGCCAGGTTGAGCCAGTGGATGCAGCACTGCGTCACCAGCAGCACCCCCCACCAGGCCAGGCCCAGCGCGGGCTTCCACACGATGAGCGCCAGCAGCACGCCGTCCACCACCAGGAAGTCCACCGCCAGCTCCAGCCGCTGGTGCTTCTTCTTCGCCCACTGCCAGACCTGGCCCAGCGTCTCATACGGCCACAGCCACGGCGTCAGCGCCGAGCGCAGGCAGTAGCGCAAGACGCGCTCTCCGGGACGGCGGCGGCCCCAGTCGCCCGGGCCGTCATCGTACCGGTGGTGGTTGAAGTGGTGGATGAAGTAGCCCCGGTAGGGGAACCCACACGCCATGCCCAGTGAGCGGGACACCACCCATTGCGCCAGGGGGGGCCGGGCAATGGACACGTGCATGTGGTTGTGCAGGACGGCGTAGTTCCAGAAGCAGATGGCCCAGCCCACCAGGCACATGGCCAGCCGCCCCACCCAGGGCAGCGCGTCCCAGCTCAGGATGAAGGCTGGGAACCACCCCCACCACAACGCATGAACCGCGAGCTGCGGCAGGTCGGCTGCAGGGGGCGAGGGG
>NZ_JABXEP010000548.1:0-254 GCF_013372605.1 Myxococcus sp. AM009 | reverse complement strand
GAGGTGAAGACGAGCGCGTTCTTCGATGCGCCCAGCTCCTGGATGAGGGCGTCCATCGCGCGGCGGCACCGCTCGCCGAAGGCGGACCAGGGCTCGGTGTACTCCGCGTCATGCTGGCCGGCCACCCGAAGCTCCGTCCCCCGGGCCCGCGCGCTCCGTGCGAGGCCCGGGCGCAACCCCCCAGGTGGGACGCCCGAGAGGCGCCAGGGCCGGATTGTCGGGCCCGATTCTTGATGGCGGAATCGTCTCGGGGT
>NZ_JABXEP010000547.1:0-320 GCF_013372605.1 Myxococcus sp. AM009 | reverse complement strand
AGTGCGCGAAGTCCGTCCCGAGCACCAAGCGCGACACTGCTCGGTGCGGCACCCCCACGCCCTTCGGCTTCCCCGTGCTTCCCGACGTGAACATCACATACGCCAGGTTGCTCCCGCTCACGTTGGCAACGGGCGTGCTCTCCGCCTGCAAGGCAATCTGCGTGTCCCACTCCGTGTCCACGCACACCACCAGCTCGCCGCCCGCGGCCACCTCGTCCGCCAGCTTCTCCTGCGCCACCAGCAGCGCGACACCCGCCTCCTGCTTCATCCACGCCAGTCGCTCCAGCGGGTAGCTCGCATCCAGCGGTACGTACACGCCC
>NZ_JABXEP010000546.1:0-359 GCF_013372605.1 Myxococcus sp. AM009 | reverse complement strand
TGGCGACGGGCGTGCTCTCCGGCTGCAAGGCAATCTGCGTGCCCCACTCCGTGTCCACGCACACCACCAACTCGCCACCCGCGGCCACTTCGTCCGCCAGCTTCTCCTGCGCCACCAGCAGCGCGACGCCCGCCTCCGCCTTCATCCACGTCAGTCGCTCCAGCGGGTAGCTCGCATCCAGCGGTACGTACACGCCCCCCGCCTTCAGGATGCCCAGCACGCTCACCACCAGCTCCAGTGAGCGCTCCACGCACAAGCCCACCCGCACCTCGGGCCCCACTCCCATGCCCTTCAGGTGGTGCGCCAGCTGGTTCGCACGCCGGTTCAACTCCGCGTACGTCAGCCGCTCGTCCTCGTAC
>NZ_JABXEP010000545.1:0-379 GCF_013372605.1 Myxococcus sp. AM009 | reverse complement strand
ACCACGCAGTGATGCGACCGTCCAGGCTGCGGCAGGCCTGATCGAGCTGATCCCGAGCAGATGTGATCTCACTCTTGTTGGGGTGGTCCGCGTCAACGCCCCCCAGCCCGTAGGTGGCCAGCAAACTGCCATCCTTGCCGAGCACCAGCGAGGGCGTGATAAAGGTGAGCCAGGGAGCGATTTCCTGGATGGGCCGTTTTTTCTTCAGCATGGCAGATCACTGTCGAACCCGTAGGGCCGGCGAAAGCGCGCGCCGAGCTTGCCGTGCCAGGGGCCTGGCTCGTACAAGTCGCCATAGCGGTCATAGACCATCAGGATTTGGTTCCACCACGGGTCCTTGTTGGTCAGCCAACGCAGCGCCATGTGAACCACCATGCCG
>NZ_JABXEP010000544.1:0-379 GCF_013372605.1 Myxococcus sp. AM009 | reverse complement strand
AAGTACACGCGCTGCGCCAGCCGGTTAAAGAGCAGCGCCGCGTTGATGGCCAGCAGGTCCTGCATCCAGATGCTGCCGACCACGAACGTGCCATCGGGGATCGTGATCACGCCGTTGAACATCAGCGCGCCCAGCGCCAGATAGTTCAGCGACAGTACGTAGGCCAGGATCGAGAACAGCGCCGTGAGCACGCCCTTGCGGTCCCGGAAGAACATGTAGCGCGTGATGAGGTTGCCCCTCCAGCCCATCTGCAACCAGCCCTGGAACGCGATGCCGAGCACCCAGCGCGCACGCTGGCGGTAGGCCGTGCGGAAGGTGCTCGGAAAGTACTCACGCGTGGCCAGCAGTTGCGGGCGGGTTCCCTTGCGCCGCCCAAAGC
>NZ_JABXEP010000543.1:0-380 GCF_013372605.1 Myxococcus sp. AM009 | reverse complement strand
GGCATCGCCAGAACGCATTGCATCGGCAATGACGTGCATGATGCGATGCGCATCGCGCTTGCGGGCGCGCTCGACGAACAGCACGCCGGTCTGCGCGCACAGCCAGCCAATCACCGGCCAGCTGCGGATCTCTGATTTGGCGACGAAGCGCGGCGGGTACCAACTGTTGATCGCGTAGATGTCGATCCACGACACGTGGTTGGACACCAGCATGGAGCCGGCCAGTTCCGGGCCCGCGACGGGCTCGCCATGCACCACGAGCGACACGCGGAAGAGCGCGAGCAACTTGCGCGACCACCGCTGAATCAGCGCCTGCTTGGTGTGCGGCTTGATCCACCAGAACAGCAGCGCGCACGTGATCAGGCCTTCGACCAGATGTA
>NZ_JABXEP010000542.1:0-380 GCF_013372605.1 Myxococcus sp. AM009 | reverse complement strand
CAAGGAAGAACAGGACCTCATCGACCGCGCCATCGACCAGAGCCTCGATGCGCTGCCTGAGCTGATTGCCGGCAACGCCGAGAAAGCGATGATGCGCCTGCATACCGCACACTGATCCGCCAGCACTGAGGACACCGCCATGACACCGTTCGCCATACTGACCTCACGCCCCGCCGTGCTGGCGGGTCTGGCGCTCGGACTTGCAGCCAGCCTGCCGGTGCACGCACAGGTGTATCGCTGCAGCGAGAACGGCCAGACGACCTATTCCGACCATCCGTGCGGTACGCGTGCGAAGCCCGTGCCGCTGATCGACAACACGCCCAGCGCCGCCGACCAGAAGGCTGCCCGCGAACGCGCCAGCGCCGAAGCCGCCGAAGTGC
>NZ_JABXEP010000541.1:0-381 GCF_013372605.1 Myxococcus sp. AM009 | reverse complement strand
CCCTACGCCTCAGACCCCGCGATGACTTGGGTCAGAGCCCATTCCGTGGGAATGGGATCCGACCCCGGCCTGGCGCGTTACTTGTCGAAGCCCAGCAGCAGCGGGTCGTGGTCGGAGCTGCGCCACTGGCCCTGCACGTTGCGGCCCTGGTAGCCGCTGGCGTCCTGCTCGTCGGCGTTGCTGTGCCATTCGGCGGCACCGCGCAGGCGCCTGGCCATGCCCGGGTTCAGCATGGCGTGGTCGAGGCGGCCGGTGTAGCCGTTATAGACGTAGCTGTAGGGATGCTCGACCTTGGCAACCTTGAACGCGTCCTGCCAGCCCAGATCATGCAGGGCGCGGATCGGGTCTTCCATCGCGTAGGCATTGAAGTCACCCAGCAGC
>NZ_JABXEP010000540.1:0-381 GCF_013372605.1 Myxococcus sp. AM009 | reverse complement strand
GTGTGATGTCGTTCATCTGTTTTCCCTTCCCTGAGTTGTTGTCGTGCCCCGCTTCAGGACGCTCATCGACACTTGAGGACGCTGAGGCTCGCGAGTTGGCCGATTGTAGCGAAGGCCGCTGCCTTGCAGCGTTAACGCCGCCTTAACAAAGCAGGCAACAAAAAACCCCGTGGGCTCGCACCCACGGGGTTCTTTGTTTGGAACAGCCATCCCGAAGGATGGCCGGGCCAGGGCCGGTACGGCAAATTACATCATGCCGTCCATGCCGCCCATGCCACCCATGCCGCCCGGCATTGCCGGAGCTGCATCGTCCTTCGGCAGTTCTGCCACGGCGCAATCCGTCGTCAGCATCAGCGAAGCGACCGAAGCGGCGTTCTGCAA
>NZ_JABXEP010000539.1:0-383 GCF_013372605.1 Myxococcus sp. AM009 | reverse complement strand
TCTATAACCTGATCCGTGCCGTGGCGCCGCCCTACCCTGGCGCCTTTACGGACGCCGGCAGCGAGCGCTTTGTTGTCGCTCGAGCCCGTCTGGCGCATCAAACCTTTACGAATTTGCCGCCGGGCCTGCACGTCGTGGATAATGCGATGTTCGGCGTGTGCGGCGATGGGGGAGCCATCGCCATTCACGAGCTCTGGCGCGTTGAGCCTCAAGCTGCCAGCGGAACGTCTGTCGTGACTGCGCAGCAGCTCGCCAGCCAGCTCGCCCTCTCCTGATCTTGAGTTTGCCTTCATGAAAAAAGTACTGATCCTCGGCGTCAACGGCTTCATCGGCCACCACCTGTCCAAGCGCATCCTGGAGACCACCGATTGGGAGGTCTATGG
>NZ_JABXEP010000056.1:0-48721 GCF_013372605.1 Myxococcus sp. AM009 | reverse complement strand
GTGAGGAGCAGCCCGCCCGCGTTCGCCGACCGGTCCGCGAGCACCGCCGCCTGCTCCAACGACACCCGCCGGGAACGCGCGCGCCAGAGCCACGCGCCCAGCCCCAGCGCCAGCAGCGGCGGCAGGGCCCAGACGAAGGCGCCGCGCAGGAGGAGCCGGGCCAGCACGCAGGCCGTGGCGGTGGCCCACATCGGGACGATGCCCGCCTCCGCCCATGCCACCGCGTTGAGGCGCCGCTGCACGCGCCGGATGGGCGAGAGCACCAGGGCCTGAAAGCGGCGTTCTTCACTGGCAGCCATGAAGCGCCGAGTGTCGACTACTCGGCCCATTCCCCACAAGCGACGCGACGCCCAGCCGTCGCGGTCCGGGTGTGAGCGGTCTCCTCCCGCCGTGCATTGACGCCCCCTCCCGCTGGCCGGCACGGATCGCCCGAGCCTCGCGGACACCGACGCGGCATCCCCGCGGTGGAAGTGCCCATGGCCGCGCCTTCACGCGAGGCTGCCCCAGGTGCCGCCTCGCGCGTCAAAGACGGCCCACCCACTGTCCCCAAGTGCCATCACGCCCACCGGACTGCTGCTACAACCCAGCTCCTGGATGCTCCTCGCCCGCCCTCCAGAACTGGCGCCCCAAGCGCCATGGCCGGACATGCCGCTGGTGGTGTGGCCCACCGCGCTGGCGATGTGGGGCCCCGGCGACGTGACGACGAAGCACGCCCACCACGCCATGCATCTGGTGCTGTGCCGACAGGGCGAGCTGTCCGTCCGCGCGCAGGGCCGGAAGACGGCCGAGCAGGCAGCCGGCGTGCTCGTGGGCCCGGACCTTCCCCATGCGCTCGACGCGCGCGGCAGCGAGGTCGTCATCCTCTTCATCGAGCCCGAGAGCGACGACGGCGCGCGACTCCAGGCCGCGCTCGACGGTCCGCTACGGCTGTTCGGCACGACGCAGCGCGATGCCCTCCTCGGCGGGCTGCCCACGGCGGGCGCACTGGCGCACGAAGCGGTCGGCGGATGGATGGAGTCCACGCTGGCCGCCCTCTCCGGAGCGCCCGAACCCCCCCGCCACCTCCACCCGCGCGTGCGCAAGCTGCTGCGCCACCTGCGCGCGGAGGCTGCGCCGGAAGACACCTCGCTCGAAGCCCTGGCCCAGGTCGCGGGCCTCTCGCCCGGCAGGCTGATGCACACGTTCACCGAATCCGTCGGTGTGCCGCTGCGGCCCTACCTCCTGTGGCTCCGGCTCCAGCGGGCCGCGGGCGCCATCGCCGCGGGTCGCACCTTGGGTGACGCCGCCCATGCGGCCGGCTTCTCGGATGCGGCGCACCTGACGCGCACCTTCCGGCGGATGTTCGGCACCACGCCGTCATCACTTCAGCGCCGTGGACCGCGCGTCCAGGCGCAGGGCCGCACCGGCGCGCCACCACCGACCAGGCCCAGGAGTTAGAGCGCCGAACAGATGAGTGGAACCTCAAGCCGCAAGACGTCGATGTGAGCCTGCCCCGATTCCGGTTGACGGAGTCGTAGACGAAGCCCGCTACTCCTCCAGCCAGAAGAACTGGTCGTCACTCGCCAGGGCGCGCTCAAGGAACTCGCGGAACGAGCCGGCAACTCGCCGCACCTCGCGCGGGTACGTCTCGTGGTAGGCGTCGAGGAGAGGGTACGGGCCTCCGGGGCGCGCCACATCGACCAGTACGAAGTCGGAGTCCTGACAGTCCACCAGAGGATACCAGCAGGCGGCCTCTCCATCGCTGTGGTCGCGACGGCGGAGCCGAAGGGTCGCCTCCTCAATCCCCGCCAACGAGAGGATGCTGTAGTTTGCCTCGGGAAGCCGCTCGAACAGCTCCGCGCCGTCGCAGTGCAGGAAGAAGGCGCGCAAGTCTTCGTCCAGGCGCCACCCCATCCGCGCCTCGAAGGTAGCAATCCGCTCTGGCGTCGCCGGAGGGTGCGGGAAATGCGCCCGTGAGATTTCCGCGAGCAGTGACTCAATGGCCATCGCTAGTCCACGTAGGGCCTGTCCGGCCCCACAGAGCGCCATCGGCCGCCGCGACTATAGCAAGCCGGGTAGGCCCCGCTGAAGACGTCATGCACGAGCGGAGGCACTGGCAACACGTTCGCAAGCGCTGTTGGGTGGCCGCCGTGAAACAAGTCGAAGATGTGGTGCCCCGGCCAGTTGCGCCCGTCCGACTGCGGCCAGCCGCCGAATTCGTTTCCCCACGCTTCGCGAAAGCCAACTCGCGCATTGTTCCAGGTGCGGCGGCGGCGCTGGAGGTCGCTGACAGTCGGGTAGTCGCAGCAGCAGTGGGTAACGGCCAAACGCCCACCTGCCGCCGCCGGGAGCGCCATGAATCGCCCCTGCCAGTCGCCCTTGATGTCCGCGAGCCCTATGCAGCCGAGCAAGGGCGCACGCCCCTCGGCCACGCACCGGCGCTCGCAGCGAGACAGCAGCGAGGCACTACACAGCCAAGGGCCATAGTAGATGGTCGTCTGCACCTTCCCGCCGGCCGGGCTCGGGATGGCCGGGCCCACCCACTTCGCTGAAGGCTTCCCGGCTGCGGTGCTGACGGTGGCCGACCCGCAGCCGCCCACGGCGAGGAGCAAGAACACGCTCACGAAGTACTGGCGGCGCCAAAGCTTCACGCAAACACCACATCACAGACAAAACTGGATAGTGGACCACCAACGCCGCAACTGTCGTGGTGGGTAGGCCCACCACGCCCACCCGCGCGACCAGCGGTAGCACCGAGACCGGAGGCCGCACGACGCGCGCCTCACATCGCAGCCAGTTCGTTCAAGCCGACGGCGGCACAGGGGCCCCATCCTGGAGTCAATGGCACGGCAGGCCACCCTCCCGTGCCTCTCTTCAGGAGCACACCCCATGTCCTTCGCCATCCTGTTGCTGTCCTTCTTCCTGCTGCTGCACCTGCCTCCGCTGCGGCGCCTCCCCGCGCTATCCACGCCCGGGGCGCGCGCCGCGGTCGCCGCGGGGCTCTTCTTCGTGGGCGCGGGCGTCATGCACTTCGTCATGCCCGCGCGCTACGCGGCCATGGTTCCGCCGCGGCTGCCGTCACCCGCGTTCTGGGTCTACCTCTCCGGGGCAGCGGAGGTCGCGGGCGGGCTGGGGCTGCTGCTGCCACGCACGCGCCGGCTCGCGGCGCTGGGGCTCATCGCGCTGCTGCTGGCCATCCTCCCCGCCAACATCCACGAGGCCCAGGCCAACACCGCCGCCCACGTGCTGCCCTTCCCGGACTGGTACTTCTGGCTGCGCATCCCCTTCCAGCTCGTCTACGTCGCCTGGGTGGCGTGGGCCGGCGGATGGTGGCCCGTCCGCGGCCGTGCGCGCCAGGAGGCCCACGGTTAGGCTGGCGCGCACCATGCACTTCCGCAAGCTCGGCCGCAGCGGCCTCGTCGTCAGTGAGATTTCCTACGGCAACTGGATTACCCACGGCTCCCAGGTGGAGGAGGAGGCCGCGCTCGCCTGCGTGCGCGCGGCGCTGGACGTGGGCATCACCACCTTCGACACCGCGGACGTGTACGCGGCGACCCGCGCCGAGGAAGTGCTCGGCCGGGCCCTGAAGGGCCAGCGCCGCGCCGGCTACGAGCTCTTCACCAAGGTGTACTGGCCCACCGGCCCCGGGAAGAATGACCGCGGCCTGTCGCGCAAGCACATCCTGGAGAGCATCGACGGCTCGCTGCGCCGACTCCAGACGGACTACGTGGACCTGTACCAGGCCCACCGCTTCGACGTGGAGACGCCGCTGGAGGAGACGATGCTCGCGTTCGCCGACATCGTCCGCCAGGGCAAGGCGCTGTACATCGGCGTCTCCGAGTGGACGGGCGACCAGATTCGCCAGGGCGCCGCGCTGGCCCGCGAGCTGCGCGTGCCCTTCATCTCCAACCAGCCGCAGTACTCCATGCTCTACCGCGTCATCGAGCCGCAGGTCATCCCGGCCTCCGACGAAGCGGGCCTGGGGCAGATTGTCTGGTCCCCCATCGCCCAGGGCGTCCTCACCGGCAAGTACCTGCCCGGCCAGGCGCCCCCCGTGGGGAGCCGCGCCACGGAGGCCAACGCCGTCCGCTACGGCATCACCCGCTTCATGACGGACGACGTGCTCACCCGCGTGCAGCAGCTCGTCCCGCTGGCGAAGGACGCCGGCCTCTCCATGGCCCAGCTCGCCGTGGCCTGGGTGCTCCAGAATCCCAGCGTCTCCTCCGCCATCGTCGGCGCCTCCCGGCCGGAGCAGGTGCACGACAACGTGAAGTCCGCGGGCGTGAAGCTGGAGCCTGAGCTGCTGCGCCGGATTGACGCGGTGCTGGGCCCCGCCATTGAACGGAATCCCGCCCTGACCGACGTCCCCGCCCAGCGCCCCTGAGCCGTCCCACCCGGGCGGGCGCCTGAGCGTCCGCTTCCGGGAGGGCGACACCCCACCCGAGCCGTTCCATTTGACTTTCCGCGCCAAGGGAACAAGACATGGGCCCGCAAGTTGGCAACCGGGTTGCGAGTACCCCGTGACCCACCTTTACCCAGGCTTCCCTCCATGACGCCCTTCCTCTCCCTGGCCCAGACGAGTCACACCGAGCTTGGCTGGCTCAGCAGCAAACTGCTCGGCGTGACGCTCACCTCCGCCGAGTGGGTGCTCTGGGTGCTCGTCATCCTCTCCGTGCTCTCCATCGCCATCATGCTGGAGCGCACGGTGTACTTCGCGCGCCACCGGCTGCCGGACTCGGAGGCCCTGGCGGTGCGGCTGGCCCGCGGCGAGTACGACGTGGCCCGCAAGGCCATTGAGGGCAAGACGGGCATGGAGGCCGCCATCATCCGCGAGGCCCTGGCCTCCGCCGACCAGGGCGCGGACACGGTGGAGCAGGTGATTGCGTCCACGCTGTCTCGCGAGCGCCCCCAGTACGAGCGCTTCCTGTCGTACCTGGGCACGCTGGGCAACAACGCGCCCTTCATCGGGCTGTTCGGCACGGTGCTGGGCATCATCAAGGCCTTCAACGACCTGGGGAAGATGAACGCCCAGGGCGGCGGCGGGGCCATGCAGCAGACCGTCATGGCGGGCATCTCCGAAGCGCTCGTCGCCACGGCCGTGGGGCTGGCGGTGGCGATTCCGGCGGTGGTGGCCTTCAACGTCTTCAACCGCCAGCTCAAGACGCTCACCAGCCGCACCAATGCCCTGGGCTACGCCCTGGTCGGCAGCATGCGCGCCGAGCGCCCCGCGGCCAGCACGGCCACGGCGGCGCGCGCCGCGGAGGCCCGCTAGGCCATGGCGGGCGGCGCGCAGGACAACGACGACGAAATCACCGGCATCAACGTCACCCCGCTGGTGGACGTGGTGCTGGTGCTGCTCATCATCTTCATGGTGACGGCCAACTTCATCGTCCGGGAGACGGTGGAGGTGGACCTGCCCCGCGCCGCCAACGGCGGTGAGACGGTGCAGGGCCTGGTCAACGTGGTGCTGGACAAGGAGGGCAAGCTCTTCTTCGACGGCGCGGAGCTGACCGAGCAGGAGCTGGAGCAGCGCGTCCAGGAAGCGGTGGCCAAGGACAAGGACACGCGCGCCATCATCAGCGCCGACCAGTCGATACCCTACGGCCGCGTCATGCGCCTCATCGACGTGGTGAAGGGCCAGGGCATCGCGAAGTTCGCGCTCAACATCGAGAAGGACGTGGCCCCCGCGGCCGCGCCCGCGGCACCCTGAGGCAAGGCGTCACTTCATGAGTCAGGCGGTCCTCGACAACGCTCCGACGCCCCGACGCGACCGCTCGCTGGCCGTGGTGGGCGTCTTCCTGCTCGTGTCGCTGGGGCTCCACGTCGGCGGCTTCTGGGCACTGGGAGAAGGCGCCGCGCGCACCCTCCCCGCCGCCAAGCGCCCCGTGGAGATGGTGATGGTGGAGGTGGTGAAGCCGCCGCCGGTGAAGGTGGCCGTGGCCCCCAAGCCGCTGCCGCCGCCGCCCGTGGACGCGCCGCCGCCGCCCAACGACACGCCGCCTCCGGAGCCGCAGGCGAAGCCGCCGCCGCTCATTGTCGGCATGACGATGTCCTCCACCACCAGCGCGGGCTCGTTCGCCGCGCCCGTGGGCAACACCGCCTATGGCAGGACGGGCCCCACCGCGAAGGACCCCAAGGACGTGAAGGGGTACAGCGCGCCGAAGTACGCGCCCATCTACCAGGTGGACTCCGAGCCCACGGTGGCCTCCGAGGTGAAGATTCCCTACCCGGAGGAGGCGCGCCGCGCGGGCGTGGAGGGCACCGTGACGCTCTCCATCACCATCGACCACGAGGGCAAGGTGGTGGCGGTGAAGCTTCTCAAGGGCCCCGGCTATGGCCTCAACGAGGCGGCGCGGGACGCCATCCGCCGCTTCCGTTTCAAGCCCGCCATCAAGGCCGGCGAGCCTGTCTCCACGGAGATGAAATACGCGTACACCTTCCTGCTCGATTGATGTCGCCACTCCCGCTGGGAGAGAGGCGGAGCGCGGGCGTGCCCGGCATGTCAGGGGTACCCCTCCCCACAGGCGTCGCCGGGGTTCCACCGCGCCTTCGCTCCGTCTCTCTTTCATCGGGAGCGGGAACCTCCTCACCCGTATGCTTGGACACGCCATGTCCTCCCTCCTGAAAGCCCGAGGCGCGCTCGTCGCGACCTCGCTCCTGCTGGCGGCGCCCGTGCTCGCGCAGGCACCCCAGGCCGGTGCGCCTCCCGCGGACGCGGCCACGCCACCCCCGGCGCAGGCCCAGCCCACCATCACCAGGCCGCCCGAGCTGGTGCAGCAGGTGGAGGCGCAGTACCCGCCCGAGGCGCTCGCGCAGGGGCTCACCGCGTCGGTGCGGCTCATCATCACCATCGCGGATGACGGCTCCGTCGCCGAGGTGCTGCCCACCGAGCCGGTGGGCAACGGCTTCGATGAGGCCGCCATGGCGGCGGTGCGCCAGTTCCGCTTCTCGCCCGCCGAGGTGGACGGCGTGCCCGCGCCGGTGCAGGTGGAGTACGTCTACCACTTCACCCTCACCGCGCCGGAGCCGGAGCCGGGCGCCGAGGTCGCGGAGGCCGAGCAGCCCAAGGCCACGCTCACCGGCCAGCTCATCTCCCGCGGCAGCCGCTCGCGCGTGCCCAACGCCACCGTGCGCTGCGGTGACGACCCGGACGCGCCCGAGGCGATGTCCGACGACGACGGCCGCTTCACGCTGGAGGTGCCCGCGGGCACCTGCGAGGTGCGCGTGGTGGCCACGGGCTTCCAGCTCTACCAGACGAAGGAGGAGCTGAAGCCGAACGAGACGACGGAGGTGAACTTCTACCTCGCGCCCTCGGGGAGCGGCCTGGAGACGGTGGTGCGCTCCGCGCGGCCGAAGAAGGAGGTGGTGCGCCGCACCATCACCCGCGAGGAGGCGCAGAAGACGCCGGGCTCCTTCGGCGACCCCATCCGCGTCATCCAGTCGCTGCCGGGCGTGGCGCGCGCCCCCTTCATCTCCGGCGAGCTGCTGGTCCGTGGCTCCAACCCGGGCCAGACGTCGACGATGATGGACGGGGTCGAAATCCCCCTCTTGTTCCACCTGCTCGGCGGGCCCTCGGTGGTCAACGCGGAGTTCATCGACCAGCTCGACTTCTACCCGGGCGGCTACGGCAGCCAGTACGGCCGCGCGGTGGGCGGCATCGTGGAGGTGGGCACGCGCAAGGGCGCCTCGGACACGCTGCACGGCTCGGTGAAGGTGGACCTGCTGGACGCGGGCTTCTTCCTGGAGAGCCCGATTACGGACGGCATCAGCGTGGCCGCCGCCGCGCGCCGCTCCTACATCGACACGATTCTGCCCGCCGTCCTGCCGGAGTCGGAGGGGGGCACGCTCTCCGTGGTGCCGCGCTACTGGGACTACCAGCTCCGCGTGGACTTCGGCGCCAAGCGGGGCACGGCCAATGACGACACGGCCGTGACGCCAGGGGGCGCGCGCAGCTCCGGCTACCTCATGGCCTTCGGCAGTGATGACCAGCTCCGCGTGGTGTCCACCGGCCCCACGACGGAGCGGGACCTGGAGCTGGACACGCGCACGAACTTCCACCGGGTGAAGGGCGACTGGACCTACCGCAAGGGCGCCATGTGGTCCGTGTTCACGCCCTTCGTTGGCCTGGACCGCAGCAGCGTCGACTTCGGCCTCGCGCGGCAGGATGGCAGGACGTACACGCTGGGCGCCCGCGAGGTGCTCGGCATCGAGCTGTCCTCCGCGCTCACGCTCCGCACCGGTCTGGACCTCGTCTTCGAGCACGAGCGCTACGACGTGTCGTTCCCCGCGCCGGGCGGCGTGGAGTACGTGCCCTTCCCCGGGGCCGAGCCGGTGGGCCAGCAGTTGGAGGAGCAGATTGCCCTGAGCGCCTTCGACGGCGCGCTCTTCCTGGAGGCCGACCTGCAGGTGGGGAAGTTCACCTTCACGCCGGGCGTGCGCGGCAACCTCCAGTCGGTGGGCAACACGCGGAACCTGGCGTTGGACCCCCGGCTGTGGGTCCGCTACGCGGCGACGTCGCGCACCAACCTCAAGGGCTCGCTGGGCCTCTACAGCCAGCCGCCAGAGACGTTCCGCTTCATCACCTTGCCCTACGGCAACCCGGACCTCGCCTACCAGCGCGCGTTCCAGAGCAGCCTCGGCGTGGAGCACCGCTTCAATGACGTGTTCAACGTGGACGTCACCGGCTTCTTCAACCGCCGCTTCAACAACGTGGTGTCCCCCGGCCAGCTCGTCACCAACGAGGGCGGCGGCGTCTTCACGCTGCCGTACTCCAACGACGGCATCGGCCGCGCGTATGGCGTAGAGGTGATGCTGAAGAAGGACCGCGCCTCGGCGATGGACAAGTGGTCCGGCTGGCTGTCGTACACCTTCAGCCGCGCCGAGGACGGACGCGCGGGGCCTCGGCCTCAGGGCGGAGGCCTCTTCGGTGGCGGGGGCGCCGTGCCGGATGACTCCACGTATGGCCTCAGCCCGTGGGACCAGACGCACATCCTCACGCTGGTGGCCAGCTACGTGCTGGGCAACGGCTGGGAGCTGGGCGGCCGCTTCCGCTACACCAGCGGCCGGCCCATGACGCCGCTGGCGAGCGGCTATGATGTCTATGATTCGGACCGCAACCGCTTCAACGCGACGTTCGGCCCGTACTTCTCCGACCGCACGGGCGGCTTCCACCAACTGGACGTGCGCGTGGACAAGAGCTGGCGGTTCCAGAGCTGGACGCTCACGGCCTACCTGGACGTGCAGAACCTCTACAACGCGCAGAACGTCGAGTTCGTCTTCAATGACTACCGGTTCCGCCGCGAGTACGAGGTGCCGGGCATCCCCATCCTCCCCGTGGTGGGTGTGAAAGGAAGCTTCTGAGATGAAGGCCCTGCTCGAGTCCTGCGGCCTGTCGCTGCTGCTGTTGGGCGCCGCCGCGTGTGTCGACGTGGAGGACCAGCCGTCGCGCGTGTTTGACTTCCGCGTGCTCGGTATCGCCACGGAGCCTCCGGAGCTGATGGCGTCCGCCTGTGAAATCACGCAGGAGACGCTGGATGAGCTCTCCTCGGACGTGACGTACCGGGCCCTGCTGGTGGACCCGGCGGGGGAAGGGCGGCCCATCCAGTACACGCTGTGGGCGTGCGCGGACAGGGAGGACCGGACGTGCGCGAACGCGTCCAACCGCGTGCTGCTCTCCGAGGGCGCCACCGTGGCGGGCGAGCTGGCGCTCAGCGTCCGTCCGGGCGCGTCCACGCTGGCGGAGGACATCCCGCTGCTCCAGCGCGTGCAGGAGCTGGACCCGTACCGGGGGCTGGGGGGCCTGCGCATGCCGCTGGTGCTGCGCGCGCAGGCGGGCGACGAGGTGGTGTACGCGCAGAAGCTGATGGTCTTCTGGTGCCCGGCGGTGGAGGGCATGCGGGTGAACGAACAGCCGGTGATTCCAGGCCTGCGCGTGGATGACGTCGCGTGGCCCGCGGAGGCGCCGCTGGAGCTGCGGGGGGCCGGGCCCTTCGTGGTGACGTCCGAGGACGTGGCCGCCTTGCAGGAGACCTACGTGGTGCCCGGGCTGCGGCTGGAGGCGGTGACGCTGCGGGAGAGCTGGGAGATTTCGTGGCACGCGACGCTGGGCGAGTTCGCGCCGCAGGAGACGGGAGGCTCGTCGTTCGGCGGGCAGGAAGGCCGGCACCGCACGGAGTGGGAGCCGCCCGCGGGCGCGCAGGCGCAAGAGGTGACGTTCTGGGCGGTGGTGCGGGATGGCCGGGGCGGCAGCTCCTGGGTGGTGCGGCGGGCGCTCTGGAGTCCGTGAGCCGCGCTCGCGCGCCGGCCACCAGTCGAGATATGCCGAGGGACTCGCTTGAGGCCGGGCCGGGCCTGACGCGTGGGGTGGAACGCGGATGATGAGACGCACCACTGCTGGGGGATGGGGCCGCCGGTGCGGTCTGCTGGCCGTCGCCTGCCTGGGCGTGTGGGCCACCGTGTCCGCCGCGGCCACGCCGCCCCCGGCGGAAGCGCCCCCGGTGACGCTGCGCCGCTTCGCGCTGCTCGTGGGCTCCAGCGAGGGCGGCGAGGGGCGCGAGCGGCTGCGCTACGCGGGCTCGGATGCGCTGGCCATGTCCCGCGTGCTGGAGGAGCTGGGCGGCGTGGCGGTGGCGGACCGCGTGCTGCTGCTGGAGGCGGACCGCAAGGGCCTGCTGGCGGCGCTGGCGCGGATGCGGGTGCTGGTGGAGGCCGCGACCGCGGACGGCGTTCGCAGCGAGCTGGTGCTCTACTACTCGGGCCATTCGGACGCGGAGGGGCTGCTGCCGCGCGGTGAGCGGCTGACCTACGCGGCGCTGAAGCAGGAGCTGGGTGCGGTGCCCGTGGACGTGCGCATCGCGATTCTGGACTCGTGCGGCTCCGGCGCGCTGACGCGCTTCAAGGGCGGGGTGCACCGGCCGGGCTTCCTCATGGACGCGGCGTCGCAGGTGAGGGGCCACGCGTACCTCGCCTCCAGCTCCGCGGACGAAGTGGCGCAGGAGTCGGACACCATCGGCGCGTCCTTCTTCACGCACTTCCTGGTGACGGGCCTGCGCGGCGCGGCGGATGCCAGCGGCGATGGCCGCGTCACCTTGCACGAGGCCTACCAGTTCGCCTTCCACGAGACGCTGGCGCGCACGGAGCGCTCGCAGGGTGGGCCGCAGCACGCGGCCTATGACATCCAGCTCGCGGGCAGCGGCGACCTGGTGCTGACGGACCTGCGCACCTCACGCGTGCGGCTCACGGTGGCGGAGGACGTGCAGGGCCGCCTCTTCGTGCGCGACTGGGGCAACCAGCTGGTCGCGGAGCTGCAGAAGCCCGCGGGCCGGCGCCTGGCGCTGGGACTGGAGGCGGGGCGCTACCACGTCGTGCTGGAGCGGCCGGCGCAGCGGCTCGAGGCGGAGTTGACGGTGTCGCCGAAGGGGGGCTCGGAGCTGCGCGCGGAGCACTTCGTGCCCATGACGCTCACCCGCACGGCGGCGCGAGGCGGGACGGACATGCGGGCCCAGGCCCTGTCCGTTGGCGAGCCGGTGGTCCTCGGCGACATGCCCTCCGTGCCCTTCAATCTGTCACTGGTGCCGCCGCTGGCCACCACCGCGCTGTGGGGTGGCGGCGGGCGCAACCACCTGGCGCTGGGCGTGCTGGGCGTGCGCTCGATGCAGCTCCAGGGGCTGGGCGTGGCCGTCGGCGTGGGGTGGGTGGACGGGACGTTGGAGGGGTTCCAGGTGTCGGGCATCGCGAACGTGGCGGGCGGGGAGATTTTCGGGCTCCAGACGGCGTTCGGCGGCAACCTCGCCTTCAGTGGCGGCACGGGCGGACAGGTGTCCGCCGTCTTCAACCTGGCCGAGCGGGACTTCACGGGCTTCCAGGTGAGCGCCACGGCGAACCGCGCGGCGGCGCGCCTTCGTGGCGTGCAGGCGGCCGTGGGCATCAACCTGGCGGAGCGGCTCGCGGGCGCGCAGGTGGGCCTCATCAACATCTCCGGGGACGTCGCGGGCGCGCAGGTGGGCCTCATCAACGTGGCGGCCGAGGTGCGCGGCGTGCAGTTGGGGCTCATCAACATCGCCGACGACGTGTCGGTGCCCATTGGCCTCTTGAGCATCGTCCGCAAGGGGCGCTTCGTGCTGGAGCTCTCCGCCGACGACGTCATGCCCCTGTCGGTGGGCATCAAGTATGGGAGCCGGACTGTCTATGTACTGGCCACCACGGGCGTGGGGATTGGCGAAGACTCGCTGCGGACCTTCCTCAACCTGGGCCTGGGCGTGCACGTCCCGCTGGATGCCGCGGACCGCTACTCGCTGGACGTGGACCTGTCATACGGGAGCTGGCAGCCGAACTTCTATGGCACGGGGCCCAAGAACACGCTGTTCCGGATGCGCGCCACGCTGGGGTGGGAGCTCAAGCGGCGCTTCGCGCTCTTCGGCGGTGTGTCGCTCAACGCGTACGACCCGTCGTCTCAGGACGAGGACCGCGACGTGAGCTGGCTGCCGCAGTGGAAGCTGGGGCGCGGCCCCGGCGGCGTCCGCATGTGGCCCGGCCTGTTGCTGGGCGTGCGCATCTGACCTGCCCTCGTGGAGGCGCGCAGCGCTAGCGAACGCTGGATGGCAGCCAGGCCAACACCGCCCGCGGCGCGTCTACGTGGACGAAGTGCCCGGCCTCCGGCAGCGTCTCCACCGGGCAGCCCGTGGCCACCAGGCGCTCCACGTCCGCGTCGCTCACGTACTTGGAGCGGCCACCCCGGAGGCAGCGCGTGGGTGGCCCGTCCTCGCGCTCCACCGCCGCCCACAGGTCCGTGTCATTCACGCGCGAGTGCAGGTCCGCCAGCCCCTGCCGGTCGAAGCGCCAGCGCACGCCGCGCTCCTCCGTCGCCAGGTTCATCAGCAGCCAGTCCGCCAGCGGCTCCGACAAGCCGCGGCCGGTGAGCTCCGCGCGCATCGCCCGGCGGTTCTCCGCCTGGGCCGGCGCCTGGAGCAGGATGCCCAGCACCTTGCCACTCTCCGACAAGTCCCCCGGGACAGGCCCCGGGGCGATGTCCAGCAGCGACACGCTCCGGACGGCCTCCGGCACATTCAGGCTCGCCGCGAGCGTCACCCGCCCTCCCAGCGAATGCCCCACCCAATCGAACGGACCTTGGAACCCCTGCGCACGCGCGGTGTCCACCACGTCCCGGGCCATGCTGTAGAGGTCCGAGTTCGCCGGCAGGGCAGGGGACGTCCCGTGCCCGGTGAGGTCTGGCAGGAGGATGCGCCGGCGCGGGTCCGCCGCGCTCCACGCCGCCGCCAGCGAGCGCAGGTTGCGCCCCGTGCCCAGGAAGCCGTGCAGCATCACCGTGGGCACATCGCCCTCACCCACCAGGAAGCTCTCGAGGACCATGCGATTCGTGCCTTTCTCTCCGCCCCGTTCGCCTTGACGCGGGGCGGGCCGTGCCGCTTCATACCTTGAACGCCCTGCCTGACGAGGTCTTCCGCGTGCCAACCGTTGCCTTGCTGTTCTTCGTGCTCGCCTCCACTCCCGCGAACACGGCTCCCGCTGACCCGAAGGCCGCCATCACCGCAGTGCTGGATGACTGGCACCAGGCCGCCGCCGCCGCGGACGAGGCGCGCTACTTCGGCCACTTCACCGAGGACGCGGTGTACCTGGGCACCGACGCCACCGAGCGCTGGACCCGCGACGCGTTCCGCGCGTGGGCGAAGCCGTACTTCGCCAAGGGCAAGGCCTGGAACTTCAAGGCGACGTCGCGGCACATCGCCCTCTCGAAGGACGGCGCGGTGGCCTGGTTCGACGAGACGCTGGACACGCCCAACCTGGGACCCAGCCGCGGCAGCGGCGTGCTGGTGAAGGACGGCGGCGCCTGGAAGATTGCGCAGTACAACCTCTCCATCCCCGTGCCCAACGACGTGCTGCCGGAGGTGAAGCGGCGCATCGAGCGGCACCTGGCCCGGGGCCAGAAGACGCCCGGGAAGTCGTCCACCTGGAAGGCGCCGCCGGCGAGGGTGCCCGCGCCTCAGACGCCGCCCATCAAGGAGAAGGCGCCCGCGCCGGCGAACTAGGAGCGTGTTTCAGTAAGGGGCAAGGGGCCGGGTAAAGAGCTCCCCGTTGCGTCCAGGCCAACTGCCCCGCTGTCTGCGGGGGGCTGCGGTGGAAGGAATGTTCATTCCACGGGCGCCTCGGAGGGGGGCCCCTACAGCTACGCGGCCACCGTCGCGCCGTGCAGCTTGCGCAGGTTGTGGGTGAGGCAGATGAGCGCCCACTCCCCACGCGCCTTCTCCAGCCCCCGCAGCTACGGTGCCTATTGGGTTTCGCGCTGGCCCTGAGAGTAGAAATGTAAAGCTGGCGGAGCTTGCTGAGGAACTGACTGCCGAGCGATAGCTGTCGGCGCGGGACGCACGCTTGCCTCGGACTGGATGCAGGAGCGCCCTGGTGGGTGGGAAAACGAGCTGCTCGTCGCGTACCTGCTGCCGACAGGGTACGTCGCGGCCTATGGCGTGCCGCTCGTCGGGGTCGCATTCATCTGGGGTGGAAAGGTGTACCGCTGAGTTGCGGCGGCGCGGACAGGATGCACGCGGTTCTGGCTCCACAGGGGCCGCGCTGCGAGACTCAGGCGCGTTCCGAGCACCTTTACTGTCGAGCGTGGCGGGCGGAACCCCATTCGTAAGGACGTGACCATGCGACTCCGCGCCTGCGCCGCACTTCTGCTCCTTCTCTCAGCCTGCGCTACGTCGGCGCCGAGCCGGAAAGGCTCAGCGGCCCGGAACCCGAGGGTCGCCAACCTCCAACGGGCCGCGACGTTGCCGTGGGCGGATGGCGGGCGATGCGTGGTGCGGGAGGCATCCAACGAATGGGCCGTGCTTGTGGAGCGGTGTTATCACGCGCTCGACCTTGACCGGATCGAGTTTCGCGATGTCACGGGAAGATGCTCTGTCGCCTCTGCGGGTGGTGCTGCTATTGGATTGGGCGTCTGCATTCTGATAGCACCCGAGATAATTATTGGGGCTGTGGTTGTCGCTGGCGCAGTCGTGGTGGCAGTCGCCATCAAAGAGGAGTTGGATGCATACCGGAGAGCGTCTCGTGAGCAAGCCAAGCCCGAGACTCAAACGCGGCCATCCAATGAGCAGGAGCGTTTGACGCACCGAAAGCCCAAGCCCGAGTCATCAGGGCAGGACTGGCTCCCCCCGGCGCCGACCGATCCACTGGACCGAGAGCGCCGCCCCGAGTGCAGGCCCGTCCCAGTGCCTCAACGAGGTGGTAATGACCCTCACAATGAGTGTGCCGACAAAGTCCCGAACAACAGCTTCCCCGGTTGGGACGTGCTCGTCAATGGAAAGCAATTCGACGCACTGGCGCTTGCTACGCGCACGCTGTGGGAAGTCAAGACTGATGATTTCGATATACACTCGCCTCGCTCACAAGCATTTTTTGCCAGAGTGAAATTGCCGGAGATACGACGCGAGGCCAAACTCGCAGCGGAATGTGGATATGATTTCTTCGTTGGCGTCAAAAGCGCAGCGCACAAAGCCGCCTTGCTCCGACTCGTCCCCAACCTCAACATTGTCGTCATGGATTGGTGCTGACGTGTCACCCATACAGAGTTCCCTACACCTTGCAGTCTATGCGCCTGCGCTGGTGGGCGACGATGGGCGTCCTGTCGCCATCGTCCATGGAATGGAGGGTGCGGTCCCCGGCCTGCGGCTGGGGTGGACGACTTCTGAAAAGGACGACCTCATTCCGTTGCCTCACCGCGACGAGTGGGTCGCGGCAGATAGGACAGACAATGGCTTTCCCTTCCTTTGCAACGATGACGACGACCGTGTCGTGACGCTTAGCGGGTGGGAAAATGCGATGGGCCTTGCCGCAATTGGGGCGCCTCATTTTGAAGTCCATGCGACGCTGCCACAGGATGCAGTCGGCATCGCAGCGGCAGCGGATGCGCTGGAAGCCGTAGCGGAGAGCGCACGTGCGTTCTGGGGGCGCGCGCTGCCGTCTGGCGTTGCCGATACAGTGGCGCAGCAGTATCGCCACCCCGGGGATGAGCGGTCTGTTCCGCCTCATGGGCTGCCTTGGCTCAAGCACTCATGGGACATCCCCGCGCCTGAGATTCCGCACTACCTCGGGTGGCTGAACTACTGGTCGGATGCTGCCGCCCGCGCCATCGGGTTCCCGGACCCTGCCCGCGACGCCGAGCTGCTCTCACGGGCACGGCGCACGGCATCGGGCGGATGGGTCGTGCGGCTCACGGACACGCCGCTCGACCTGGTCAACCCCGCCCACCTGGTCGCGCTTAAGCGGGCCTACGAGCGCTTCCCGGCGATTGGGGGGCGCTCGGCGCCTTGACTCCTCTGGTCGGGGCGCCCCTGCGCGTGCCGGCGATGGTAGGGTGACCATCTCAACTGCCGGATACGAAATGTCTCACTCACGTTGGCAGAGAGGGGGAGGCCGCGGATTCTGTCCGCGAGTTATTCAGAGCCGAAGGTCTCGGTAGGATCCGCGTCGTACACACCCCGCCGCTCCCATGGGTGAGGTACCAGATGACCGAAAAATACTACGCTGGCGCCTATTGGCCCGGACGACGTGAGCCGGTGGAAGAATACGCTCGACGTGCTGGAACCTTCTTCCGAAGGTTGGCCCCCTTGGACGGAGCCGTTTCGCAGTGGTACGAGCAAGCAAGCTCTCTGGAAGAAGCTCGAAGTCGTCGGTTCGAACCCGACGAAAAGACCCTGATGGGCCTGTTCGACAAGGAGAAATACCAACAGGGGGCTGGTGACGTTTCCTTCGCGGCTTGGAACGGCATGGTCGAGGGCAACAGTGTGGCGAGCCTCTCTTGCGGTTCGCGCTCGCGGCATGTGGTGGATCGCTGCACCCTCACACTTCCACCGATTGGACCCGTTGCGGAGCGACTCCTCTCCTCCCTTACTCTCTCCCAGGTCGTGAGTGCGCTGGCGCTGGCCTGGGACCCGGAATGGGGCATCGCCACATCCGTCACCCATCGGGACAGTTCTTCCGAGTTTGCGGACCCGGGCACGTTCGTTGGGTGGGTGACCTACCTCGCGCGGCATCGAGGGCCGGTGCCTCCCCTTCCTGCTCCGGTGCGCGTCGAGCAGGTAGAGGACAAGGGCACCATCCTCGTTCTCACGCCCGAGCGCTTCACGGCCAGCAATCCGGAGCATGTGGCGCTGGCTGAGCGGGTGCGAGCGCTGCTGGACCGAGCGGGACTGTTGAAGCCGCTACAGGCCCAACCGTAGGACGCGAGAGGGGCTGGGTCATCCGCTGCCCGGGCCCTGACACGCGAGCCCGTCGGTCCGAGGCGGCCGCGTGACGTCAGGCCCCCCGAGCCCCGGTGCGCTGCCGCCACGCGCCGAGGATGTGCTCGGCCACCGCGTCCACGCCCACGTCCTGGGTGACCTGGGTGAAGACGAAGGGCCCGTCGCCGCGCATCTTCCGCGCGTCGCGGTCCATGACGCCCAGGTCCGCGCCGACATACGGCGCCAGGTCCGTCTTGTTGATGACCAGCAGGTCGGACTGGGTGATGCCGGGGCCGCCCTTGCGTGGCACCTTGTCCCCGCCGGCCACGTCGATGACGTAGACGGTGTAGTCCGCCAGCTCGCGGCTGTACTGCGCCGCCAGGTTGTCGCCGCCGCTCTCCACGATGAGCAGCTCCGGCGCCAGCGCCTCCATCAGTTGCTCCAGCGCCAGCAGGTTGTGGCTGATGTCCTCGCGGATGGCCGCGTGGGGGCAGCCGCCTGTCTCCACCGCCTTGATACGGTCCGGGGACAGCGCCTGGTGGCGGACGAGGAACTCCGCGTCCTCCTGGGTGAAGATGTCGTTGGTGACGACGCCCAGGCGGTGGCGCTCGCGCAGCTTGCGGCACAGCGCCAGCACCAGCGCCGTCTTCCCGCTGCCCACCGGCCCGCCAATGCCAATGGTGAAGGCGCGGGCCTTGTAGTCGCGCCGCTGGGGCTCCTCGCGCTCGTGGTAGTGGCCCGGGTGGTCCCACTCCTCGTGCTCGTGGTCTTGGTCGTCGTCGTGTCCGTGGCCGCGGTGGTCGTCGTGCATGTGCGCTTCACCTCACTCAGGACTGGAACAGCCTGGAATAGAGCCGGTCGTGCGTGGCGCCGAACAGGTCGAGCAGGGGAGACGGCTGCGCCAGCGCCTCCACCCCCAGCGCCGCGCACTGCGCCAGCACTTCGTCCAGCAGGGGCGTGGCCTGGTGCTGGAGTTGGTGGGATTCATGCGTGCCCGCGATGCCCAGCCTCACCGCCGCGGACAGCGCGCCCCTCAAGGTGAGGGACAGGAAGAGCTGCTGCGCGTCCTCCAGCGACACGTCCAGCGCGTGCAACACCGCGCCGAACACGGGCGCATGATGGAAGCGCAGCCCGGCGGCGCGGGCCGCCTCGCGGACCGGCGTCACCGGCCGGGGGAAGATGCGCGCGCAGGTGTCCAGGAAGGCCCGGCCCTGCGTGCGGCTGGCGCGGTTGGCCATGTGACTGGAGAGGAACGACTCCGCGCGCGCGTCCAGCGCGGGCAGCGACGTGGGCTCACGGTGCGCGGCGCTCAAGAGCGGCAGCGCGCCCTGGCCCGTCTGCCACAGCAGGTCCCGCACGAAGCGCCGCAGCTCCGCGGGGCCTCGCACCTCGCCCAGTTGCACCGCGGCCTCCAGCCCGCCGGAGTGCGCGAAGCCGCCGGTGGGAAAGCCGGAGTCCGAAAGCTGCAACACCCGCCACGTCGAGCCCATGTCTCGCGTCCCTCTCAGAACAACGAGTAGAGCTGGGCCAGGGGCAGGCGCCTGGCGGGCTCGCAGCGAAGCAGCTCGCCGTCCGCGCGGACCTCGTAGGTCTCCGGGTCCACGGTGATGGCGGGCAGGGCGTCATTGAGCTTCATGTCCTTCTTGCCCAGGCCGCGGCAGCCACTCACCGCGACCAGCCGCTTGGCGAGCCCCAGGTCCTTCACCGTGCCCTCGGCGAAGGCGCGTCCGGAGATGAAGGCCACGCTGGTGGCGCCTGTCGCGCGGCCTCGAGCGCCGAACATCGGCCGCATCATGTAGGGCTGCGGCGTGGGGATGGAGGCGTTGGCGTCCCCCATCTGCGCCCAGGCGATGAAGCCACCCTTCACCACCAGCTCCGGCCGGATGCCGAAGAAGGCTGGGTTCCACAGCACCAGGTCCGCCAGCTTGCCCACCTCCACCGAGCCCACCTCGTGGGACATGCCGTGGGCGATGGCGGGGTTGATGGTGTACTTCGCCACGTAGCGGCGGATGCGGAGGTTGTCATTGTCGCCGCGCTCGTCTGGCAACCGGCCGCGCTGCTCGCGCATCTTGTGCGCCGTCTGCCACGTCCGGCAGATGACCTCGCCCACGCGGCCCATGGCCTGGCTGTCCGAGGCCATGATGCTGATGGCGCCCAGGTCGTGGAGGATGTCCTCCGCGGCGATGGTCTCCCCCCGGATGCGGCTCTCCGCGAAGGCCACGTCCTCGGGAATCTCCCGGTCCAGGTGGTGACACACCATGAGCATGTCCAGGTGCTCATCCAGCGTGTTCACCGTGTACGGGCGCGTGGGGTTCGTCGAGCTGGGCAGCACGTTGGGCTCGCCGCACACGCGGATGATGTCCGGAGCGTGCCCGCCGCCCGCGCCCTCGGAGTGGTACGTGTGGAGGGTGCGGCCCTTGAACGCGGCCAGCGAGTCATCCACGTAGCCGGACTCATTGAGCGTGTCCGTGTGGATGGTGACCTGGATGTCCTCGCCCTCGGCCAGGGTGAGGCAGGTGTCGATGGCGGCCGGCGTGGTGCCCCAGTCCTCGTGCAGCTTCAGGCCGATGGCGCCCGCGCGCACCTGCTCCACCAGCCCCTGCGGCAGGGACGTGTTGCCCTTGCCGGTGAGGCCGATGTTCAGCGGAATCGCGTCCGTGGCCTCCAGCATCCGCTGGAGATTCCACGCGCCCGGCGTGCAGGTGGTGGCCTTGGTGCCCGTGGCGGGCCCGGTGCCGCCGCCCACCCAGGTGGTGACGCCGCTGGCCAGCGCCTCGTCCGCCTGCTGGGGACAGATGAAGTGGATGTGCGTGTCCAGCGCGCCCGCGGTGACGATGAGGCCCTCCCCGGAGATGGCCTCCGTGGTGACGCCCACCACCATGCCCGGCGTCACGCCCGCCATGACGTCCGGGTTGCCCGCCTTGCCGATGCCCGCGATGCGGCCGCCCTTGATGCCGATGTCCGCCTTGTAGATGCCCGTCCAGTCGAGGATGAGCGCGTTGGTGATGACGCAGTCGAGCGCGTCCGCGTCCCCCACGCCGGCCTGCTGGCCCATGCCCTCGCGCAGCACCTTGCCGCCGCCGAACTTGCACTCGTCGCCGTACACCGTGGCGTCGCGCTCCACCTCCGCCCAGAGCGCCGTGTCCCCCAGCCGCACCCGGTCTCCCGTGGTGGGGCCGAACATGTCCGCGTAGTGGCGGCGGTCCATCTTCCGGCTCATCAGCGCTCCTCCTCGTGGCCGAAGCCCCGCGCGCGCACCGCTTCCAATGCGCGCTCGCGGCCCTCTGGTGTCACCTTGCCGCTGCCCAGCGCGTTGCCGCCGCGCACCACCGCGCCGCCGGCGATGGCGACCAACTGCACCGTCTTGCGCTCACCCGGCTCGAAGCGCACCGCGGTGCCCGCGGGGATGTCCAGCCGGCGGCCGTAGGCCCGGGCCCGGTCGAACACCAGCGCGCGGTTCGTTTCGAAGAAGGGGTAGTGGCTGCCCACCTGGATGGGCCGGTCGCCCCGGTGGGTGACGCTCACGGTGACGGTGTCGCGTCCCTCGTTGAGGAGGACGTCGCCCGGCCGCACGCGCACTTCCCCGGGACGCCCTTCCTCCGTCCGCGCCGCCGCGCTGAAGCGCTCCAGCGGAGGAACAGGGAGGAAGCTGCCGTACAGCGCCAGCGCCAGGTCGCCGTGCTCGGCCACCACGGGGTGGTGCACCGTCACCAGCTTGGAGCCGTCCGGGAAGGTGCCCTCCACCTGCACCTCCGCCAGCAGCTCCGGCACGCCGTCCATCACCTGCGCGCGTCCCAGGAGCTGACGCCCCAGGTCCATCAGCTCGGCCACGCCCCGGCCGTCGCGGATGAACTCCAGGAGCTGCGTGGCGATGAGCGCCACCGCCTCCGGGTAGTTCAACCGAACCCCGCGCGCGAGGCGCTTCTGGGCGAGGAAGCCGGCCTGATGCAGCAGCAGCTTGTCGACATCGCGAGGGGACAGGTGCACCCCATCAGCCTAGTGCGCTGCGTCAACGGCTTCCAAGCGGGCACCGTCAGGCGCGGCGGGCCCAGGGGTCATCGCCCAACAGCGCGGGGAGGAAGGACAGCCACGCGTGTGTGGTGTGCAACAGCGCCTCCACGGAGATGGCCGCGGCCCGGAGGAGCAGGCCGTCCTCGCCCAGGGGGCTGACCGCGGGCACCAGCTCCGCGCGAGACGTCACCGGCAGCGCGGCGAGCTGGGCGGAGAGGGGCCCACGGGCCTCCGCGAGCCTGGGGCCCACCAGCAGCACGGTGGCCAGCGCGTTGAAGCGGCCCAGGCGCTCGGGCAGCGCGCCATGCCGTGGGTCCAGGAGCCAGCGCTCGTCCACGAGCGCACGGCCGCCCACGGTGACGCGCAGGGTGGAGTCATAGTGGGCGAAGGCCCACCGTTCACCACTGGCGCCGCGGCCGGAGGTGATGACGTCCACGAGCACCAGCGAGGCGCGGGGCGCGAGCCGGACGTCCAGCGTCTGGGCATACCGGGCGCCGGCGAAGCACGCGGTGGGGTCCGGGACGAAGGCCAGCAGCGCGCTCTCCTCCACGCGGGCGGCCACGTCATTCCGGCAGCCATGGGGTGAGCGGTAGACGCGGTTGGCGCCCTGGCTGGCCAGCAGCGCCGTGGCACCCGGGGCCACGTCCACCTCCAAAGAGACGTGGTCGCCGTCCACCAGGCCGCCTCCGAAGGAGCTGGTGTAGGCCCAGGCCGCGTGGCCGTGGTTCCGGGGCGTGAGCAGCCGCAGCGGGCTGTGCGCCAGCGCGGTGCGCACGACGGTGCGAGGACCGACGCGCTCGAAGGCGAGCCGCGCGCGCCCGGCCCGCTGGGGTTCAGCCACCGCCATCTGCTCGGACGCCCTCACGGGGCCAAGCCTGCGGCAGGCGCGGCCGGAGCACAACGCCAGGGACGTGGCCCACCCCCGGCCACGCGGCCAGGGCGATTGTCGTGAAAATATAGGTCGAATGACCTAATAAGTGCTTCGAGCGGCGTGGATGGCCCACGCCCGGCGGGTGGAGCGCGCAATGGTGTCTGAGGACAGTGTCGTTCTGGTGGGCGGCTACGGCGTGGTGGGGACGTGGCTCGCGCAGGTGCTGCGGGAGCGGCATCCGGAGCTCCCGCTGGTCATCGCGGGTCGTCGCCGCGAGCCCGCGGAGGCGTTGGCCCAGCGCTTGGGGAACGCGGAGGCGGCGGTGCTGGACGTGACGGCGTCCGATCCGCTGGCGTCCCTGTCCGGACGGCCCCGGGCCGTGGTGTCGCTGGTCAATGACCCGGACGACGCGGTGCTGCGCTCGGCGGTCCGGCGGGGCGTGGCGGTGCTCGACATCACCCGCTGGACGTCGCGGGTGAAGTCGGCGGTGCTGCGGTTGTCGGGGACGCCCCCACGGGCACCCGTCCTGCTCAGCTCCGCGTGGATGGCGGGGCTGGTGCCCAGGCTCGTCGCGGGCGCGGCGGAGCGGGTGGGGGGCGCCGAGCGCGTCGACGTGGGCATCCGCTTCGCCATGGCGGACCAGGCGGGCCCGGACTCGCTGGAGTACATGGACCGGCTGGGGGTGGCCTTCGACGTCACGGAGGGCGGGCTGGAGCGGCAGGTGTTGCCGCTGACGGACGGCCGGCGGGTGATGTTCTCGGATGGGCGCCCCACGCGGGTCTTCCGGCTCGACACGCCCGAGCAGGCCACGCTGCCGCTGGTGCTGGGCGCGCGCACGGTGTCGACGCGGCTGGGGTTCGACTCGGGCGCCGTCACCTGGCTGCTCGCGGCGTTCCAGCAGGTGGGGCTGCTCCGGCTGCTCCAGCATCCTCGCCTGACGTCCGTGCGGCGCGCGATGATGACCGGCAGCGGCACGGGCGGCGAGGCGGCGTGGGTGGCGGACGTGGAGGGCCCTCGCGGCGCGCTGCGCATCGAGGTGGTGGACCCGAAGGGCCAGGCCCACCTCACGGCGGTGGGCGCGGCGCTGGGGACGGAGCGGCTGCTGGGGTTGGATGGCGCGCCGCCTCCCGCCGCGGGCGTGTGGTTCCCGGAGCACGACGCGCGGATGGAGCAGACCCTGGAGGCCCTGCGCGCGTGCGGCGTCCAGGTGCGGCTCGAGGCGCCACGGCGCCAGGAGGCGGCCTGATGCCACGCGCCACGCGAGGGAAGCTGCCGTCGTCGAAGCCTCGCGAGGGGACCGCCGTCCACGCCAAGGGGACCGAACGCGTGGCGTCCATCCTGGATGCGGCCACCGACACCCTGGTGGATGAGGGCCACTCGGGGCTCACGCTGCGCCGGGTGGCGCAGCGGGCGGGGCTCAGCGTGGGCAACCTCCAGTACTACTTCCCCGCGAAGCAGGACGTGGTGCGGGCGCTGCTCGCGCGCTACCTGGAAGCGGCCAGCCAGCGGGTGCATGCGCGGGTGGAGGAAGGCGGCAGCGCGCCGGTGGAGCGGCTGCGGCGCGCGGTGGAGGCCCTGCTGGAGGACCAGGCGTCACCGCGTCATTGTCAGCTCTTCGCGGAGCTGTGGGCGCTCGCTGCGCGGGATGAGATGGTCGCGGACGCGCTCGCCGTCTTCTACGCGGGCTTCCGGGCGGGCGTCGTGGAGCTGCTGCGAGACCTGGCTCCCGACCTCGGCCCGGCTCGCCTGGAGCGGCGCGCGGCGCTGGTGGTCGCCTTCCTGGAGGGGCTGTCCCTCTTCGGAGGGGGCGGTGCGCTCCGGAGGGCCTCGGTGCCGGGGTTGGAGCAGGAGCTGCGCGCGGTGCTGGAGGAAGCCCTGAACGGCGTCCCCGCCGCCCAGCGGCTATGAGTCGGCCGGGCCGCCCTCGTCATCCGTGACGAGCACCGACTTGAGCTTGTCCATGGCCAGCGGCGGTACGTCCGTGAAGGCCAGGCCGACTTCAAAGCGCGCC
Organism: Myxococcus sp. AM009; assembly: GCF_013372605.1. Classification (NCBI taxonomy): domain Bacteria; kingdom Pseudomonadati; phylum Myxococcota; class Myxococcia; order Myxococcales; family Myxococcaceae; genus Myxococcus; species Myxococcus sp. AM009. The sequence goes on along the minus strand of NZ_JABXEP010000056.1, from coordinate 24,615 downwards.
ACCGCGTCCTTGGCGAGCTTGCGTGTCCAGGCCACCCGCGCCTTGCACTCCAACGAGGTGCCGTCGCGCAGGAACAGGTCCAGCTCCAGCTCGGAGTCCTGGGTGTACAGCTCGTCGGAGTAGATGCGGATGCCCCCCAGGCTGGCGTCCAGCACCTGCTGCTTGTCCACGCGCCTCAGGCGCGCGGGCCGGGCATAGAGCGGCGCCTCGAGCCGAGGAAAGCGGCGACGATCCATGGGGGATTCATTCACGCTTGCGCTGTTCATGTTCCAGCCTTCTCCGGGGGGAAGTCCGGCCGGGCTCCCGGGCGACTGTGACGAAGCATAGGGGATATGACGGGTTGGTACGAAATCCCGGAACCCAAGCCAGCCCGCAGTACAAGGGAGACAGGTGTCGCGCTGGACCCGTGCCCCGGGCCTCCTGAAGCCCGCCTGAAAGGCGCTCCTGGGCCGCCTGAGGTGTAGCAGGGCCCGCCACAGGAGCCGGGTCTCTGTGACGCCGCGCGCTACGTCCCGTGCTCCCGGGCGGGGTGGCCGCTGAGCCCGCACCGAGCGACGGCGCCGTGCGCGACGCGCTGGCGCGCCAGGTGCAAACGCGGCCCCCGGGTCTTCTGCCGACCCGGCAGTCGTCCATCCCCCCCAACGAGAGGTTTTTCATCCATGAGCATCAAGCTGACGGGCCGCCTGATGGCGGCGGCACTCCTGAGTCTGACGGCCGCGGGTTGCCAGGGCGAGGAGTCGCAGCCCGCCGAGGCTGACGCGCTTTCGAACCAGGAAGCGCCCGTGAAGCAGCAGTGTGTTGGGACCTTCGCCGGAGTCACCCACTGCGCGACGGGCGACGCGAAGCTCGCGCGCACGGAGACGGGCCTCAACGTCACCGGCCTGGCGAACGCCGCGAGCGACGGCGTCTCCAGCAACTTCGCCGCCGCGACGCAGTGGGAGCAGAAGGCCGTCTTCCAGGACCTGGCCAAGGCTGGCCAGGGCTTTGCCCTGGCGGCGCGTGACGGCGAGCAGGTGGTCAGCACCATCCAGGTCGGCATCGGCAATGAGCCGGGCCGGGTGACGTTCCAGCCGCAGTTCACCGGCACGCCGGGTGGCTCGACCTACAGCGTGTACGTGTACAGCGGCGGCCAGCTCCAGGGCCGGCACATCAACCGCGGCCTCTGGTTCCCGATGGACGCGTCCTGGTACGACATCCACATCCGCTTCACGCCCATCCACACGGGCTTCCGCAACCACACGTCCTTCGGCGCGCATGACCCCATCGCCTCGGGCGCGTGTGTGTGGGCCTTCCGCAGCGCGACGCCGGGCGCCTTCACGTTCAACTTCGACGGCCGCATCGTCAGCGGCGACCACGTCGAGTTCGTCGAGGAGCTGGGCGACGGCCACTACCCGTACACCAGCTTCTCGGCCATTGACCTGACGGCCGCCGCGAGCGCCCTGAGCATCCAGAGCGAGTCCATCATCCGCGGCAAGTAGTCCGCAGTCTGAAGCCTCCACGCCGGGCGGGAGCCGCTCCCGTCCGGCGTGCCGTCTCCGGCGCGCTACACCGCCAGCACGTCCTCGAAGGCGAGGATGCGGCGGAAGTCCGCCGCCCGCCAGAAGGTGTTCCCCTGGGCATGGAAGCGGCGCAGCTCCTCCCGCTCCGGCCAGGAGCGGTAGGGATGGCGCGCCCGGCTCACGTCGATGGGACGCGCGTCCGGCGTCTCACCGCGCTCCAGCGCCTCCAGGTGCCGCTTGAGCAGGGCGATGCCCGCCGCGGTCGCCTTCGCCGTCAGCGCCAGGTGGGAATCAGCGGCCGTGCGGGTGAACGCGCTCTGGGCCAGCACGTCGCCCGCGTCGATGCGCGCGGTGGTGCGGTGAAGCGTCGTTCCAATCTCAGACACGCCGTTCAGCATGGCCTGGAAGACGGAGTCCACGCCGCGAAACTCCGGCAGCAGCGACGGGTGGATGTTCAGACAGCCATGGCGCGGCAGGCTGAGCAGCGGCTCCCGGATGATTTGGTCGCACATGCTGGTGAGGAACAGCTCCACCCCGTGCCGCTGAAGCTCGCTCACCGTGGCCGCTCCGGAGAAGTCATCACTGATGACCAGCGGAATGCCATACGCCTGGGAGAGCGCCTGGAAGCTCATCAGCCCCGAGGCGGGGATGCTGAAGGGCAGCGAGCCGCTCAGCCCGGCGAGCACGTTGTAGCCGGTGAAGCGCGGGCCGAACTGCTTGAGGAAGACAGGGAGCACCTGGGCCGGGGTGTAGCGCTTCTTCTGGAAGCGCAGGCCCCCCGCGGACAGGAGGATGCACGCGGGCACCAGCCCTGCTCGCCGCACCAGGGTGTTGGCGAAGTACAGGGACATGACGGAGGGGATGCAGCCGTAGGCGAAGCGGAGCATGGTCAGGCGGCCTGGTCAGTGGGGGGCTGCGAGTCGTCGTCGAACGTGGAGACGCGGAACTTCCGCCGCTCCTGCGGCTGCTTCTCGCTCAGCAGCGCGGGCAGCAGGGGGTTGAGCAGGGGACGCAGCCACGCGGACTGGACGCGGGCGGCCATCGTCATGCCCTCCAGCTCCGCGCCCACCGTCTGCTTCACGAAGTAGCTGGTGAGGCCCAGGTCCACCACGCGGCACCCGGTGCGCGCCGCGTGCTCGATTTCCTTCCACATCATCAGGTAGTAGGCCGGCGTGCCCTCCGTCCGGGCGTAGTCCATGCCGATGCAGAAGGGGTTGTTGATGCCGCCCCCGGTGCCCGTGAGGATGAAGGCAATCAGGTGTCCCGCCGAATCCCGCAGCGTGAGGAAGCTGCTGGTGGTGGGCATCCGCTCCGCGATGGTTTCAAAGAAGGCCCGGGGGAACGGGTTGCGCTTGAACTCCGAGGCGCCCTCATGGACCTGGAGGTAGAGCGGGTAGCACTCGTCCAGGAGGGGGCGGAAGTCCCGCACGCGCTCCACCTGGAAGCCCAGCGCCTCCGCGTCCTTCAGCTTCTTGCGCAGGTTCTGCCGCGACTTCTTCTTCAGCCGCTGGAAGTGGGCCTCGCTGCTCAGCCCGTCCAGCGTCACCGTGGCCATGGGGTGGTTGGCCACCTGCTTGAAGCCTCGCTGGAGGAACCACGACTCCAGGCGCACGTCTTCGGGCAGGGCCTCCATGAAGTCGCGCACCAGCAGCAGCGCGGCGCTGCCACACACCTCGTCGCAAGCGGCGAGCAGCGCCCGCGCGAAGTCATGCTCGGACACGCGCTGCGCGTCGTACCACCAGTGGCGCTCCGCTGTTTCGAAGGTGCCCACCATGCCCAGGCCCAGCGACAGGAAGCCGGGCAGCACCTTGCGCACGCCCTTGGCCAGCGCGCCCACCTGCTCCGGCAGCAGCAGGCTCAAGTCCAGCCGCTCCTCGGTGATGACCGCCAGTCCGACGACCTCCGCGCCCCGCGACACGATGAGGTAGCCGAACTTCCGCTCCGGAAAAGAGTCCTCCAGGCAGGAGAGGAACGCGGCGCTCTTGAAGGGGTGGCCCCGCGCCACCTTGTCGTCCCACAGCGCCTGGGGCACGTCCTGGATGCGAGGGACGACCTTCGTGGTGATGCCCGCCTTCGCCGTCATTCGTCGCCCCCCTCGTCCAGCCGCTCGAAGTGGATGCCATGGCGCGCCAGGCCGTCGTCGTTCTCCTTCATGTCCCGGAACACGCGCTGCGAGCGGGGCAGGGGCGTGGGAGGGAAGAGCTCCGCGCCGAAGCGCTTCAGCAGCGCGTCCATCACCGGGTTCGTGTGGTGCACGGCCAGGTACAGCCGGTCCACCACCGCGCCGATGCTGGCCTTCACCGCGTAGCTCGTCTGTCCCAGCTGCACCACCGCCTTGCCCTGGGACTCCAGCACCTCCACGATTTTGTAGATGCTGTTGAAGTACAGCGCGCCCTCGTCGCGGAGGCTGTAGTCCAGGCCCAGGTAGATGGGGTGGACCCACTCCGCGTCCTTGAGGAACAGCTCGAAGGACACCAGCTGCTCGCCCTTGAAGCACAGGAGCGCGAAGACGCGGTCACCCAGGCGCTGGGGGAGCTGGGCGAAGAAGTCCACGCTGAGCGTCTCGAAGCGAATCTTCGAGCGGTTGAGGACCTGCAGGTACAGCGGGTGCATCTGCGCGGCGTACCGTGAGAAGTCGGAGACGGTCTCCCAGCGCATGCCCGCCTCCTGGACGCGGGCCATGCGGTTGTTCATCAGGGAGCGGTACTTCTTGCGCAGCCGGTCCTTGAAGGTGCTCTTCCCCGGCTCGCCCAGGTACAGGTAGGTGGTGGCCGCGCTCTCCACGAAGTTGAAGCGTGGGGACAGCACGTCCTTCACCTCGGGCAGCTTCTGGGAGGTGAACTCCTTCATGAAGACCAGGCCCAGCTTCAGGTGCCGGGCGCGGGCAATCACCTCGCGGGAGATGGCGCGCAGCACGTCGTCACGCCGCGCCTTCGGCAGGTCCGTGCGCACGCCCAGCAGGTCCTTGCAGATGGCGATGGGCGTGCCGATAACGAACGCGTTCAGGAAGAGGAAGTCCGGGAACGCGCGGCGGACCTGGGACACCACCTTGTTGACGTTCTCCGGGGCGATGACTGTCAGCGACATCCGGAAGCGGAAGCAGGGGACGATGGCCACCACCGCGCCCTCGCTCCGGAGGACCAGGTAGTGGAACTGCACGTCCTCGATGCTGGCGGCCTCGGTGGCCTGGTGCAGCTCGAAGGACTGCATCACGTCGGTGGGAGGAAAGCAGGTGTGCCAGTCCTCCCGGCCAAGGTCGTTGATGGAGCCGACCCAGCGCACGTCGAGGGGGCGCGGGAAGGTGTGGAAGGCGGGAGCGCTTCCGGTGACGGGTGCGGACGCGGTCATGTCTTTCGGGTGGGTTGGGGACGTCGGAGCAGGGAGCGGGGCGCTCAGGCGGCCAGGGCGCCGGAGCCTCGCGTGGAGGTGTCAGCGCCTTCGTGGAACGCGGCGCGGAAGCGCAGCAGCCACGCGGCGCTGAGGACGGGGTGGAGCAGGATGGGGAGCGCGCTGACCAGCGGCACACCCTCCATCAGCGCCAGGGCGGGACCCAGCAGGGCGATGCCCGCCAGCCGCGCGAGCTCCTGCCGCCACGCGAAGGCGCGCGAGTCCATCAGCGCGCCCAGGCTCCAGGCGCCGAAGAGGACCAGCCCCAGCGTCACGGCGCGGGCCAGGGGGCCGAGCGTGTCCAGGTACCACGCCAGCAAGAGGATGCTGGCCGCCAGGCTGAAGAACTGCGTCACGCAGTAGGCGGTGACGGGCAGGGGCAGGCGCGGGTCGTACTTCTTGAAGGTGGCGGAGGGGCCGTCATCCGGGTGGCCGGTGAAGCGCTCCTCACGCAGCGACGGCGGGCTCCAGTCCGGCCCCTTGATGAAGCACAGCACCTTGTCGCTCAGCCGCGCGCAGGCGGCGGACTTCTGGAACAGCTCCACGAAGTAGTGGAAGTGCGCGGTGAGGGGGTTCCACGAGCGCAGGCTGCTGCGCAGGCCGTAGACGGGCGGCTGGTCCTTCAGCTCCGGCTGGTAGGTGCGGAACAGCAAGTCCCAGACGACGAGGATGTTGCCGTAGTTCTTGTCGATGTACGGCGTGTTGCGGCTGTGGTGGACGCGGTGCTGGGAGGGCGTGACGAGCACGTACTCCAGCCAGCCCAGCGGCGGCACGTAGGTGTTGTGGATGGCGTACTGGAAGATGAGCTGGATGCCGGTGATGCCCAGGAACACCTCCGGCGCGATGCCCAGCAGCGCCATGGGCACGAAGAAGGGCCACGTCGTCAGCTCACCCAGCGCGCTCTGCCGCACCGCGAGGCCGAAGTTCATGTCCTCGCCGGAGTGGTGGGCGACGTGGACGCCCCACATCCACGCCATGGTGTGGTGCAGCCGGTGCGCCCAGTAATAGAAGAAGTCGTAGGCGAAGAAGGCCACCACCCACGTCCACGCGGAGTCCTTCGCCAGGCTGAAGAGGGCGTGGTGCTGGTAGACGTAGCCGTAGAAGACGAAGGTGGCGCCCGCGATGACCACGCTGCCCAGGACGGTGAGCAGGCTCATCGTCACGTTGGTGAGCATGTCGTTGAGTCGGTAGGCCGGCTTGCGCCGCAAGCGCCCCACCACCAGCTCGATGAGGATGGGAGCGAGGAACACGGGCAGGCCGTAGAGGAGCTGTTCCTTGAGGTCCATGGCGGGTCTTCCAGTGGCGTGGGGGGCGAAGGGCGCCGGCTCAGGTGCCGGTCTGCTGGAGCGGCGGCGCGTCCAGGAGGTTGAGTCTGCGGCTGCAGCGGTCCAGCGCGTCCAGGAAGCGGTCCAGGTCCGCCTGGATGAGGTTGGCGCTGACGTTGATGCGCAGGCGCGTGCGGTTCTTGCTCACGGCGGGGTAGCCCACCGGGTTGACGTAGATGCCCTCCAGGTGGAGCAGCCGCGTCAGCTCGAACGTCTTCTCGTAGGCGGGCATCAGGATGGGGATGATGGGGGACTCACTGTTCATGCAGTCCAGGCCCATGGCGCGGATGCCGGCGCGCAGGTAGTTCTCGTTGTGGTGCAGCCGCTCCTGCAGCTCGGGCTGCTCCTGGAGGATGCGGATGCCCTCCAGCAGGCCCGCGGCGATGGGCGGCGGCAGCGAGGCGGAGAAGATGTAGCCGTTGGAGCCGAAGCGCAGCAGGTCGATGGTGGCCTTGGACCCGGCGGCGAAGCCGCCGATGCCCGGCAGGCCCTTGCTGAGGCTGCCGGTGAGCACGTCCACCTGCGACTGGAGCCCGAAGCAGGCCGGGGTGCCGCGGCCGTTGGGGCCCATGGCGGCGGTGGCGTGCGCGTCATCCACGAGGACGAAGGCGTTGTAGCGCTCCGCCAGCGCCGCGATGCCCGGCAGGTCCGCCACGTCGCCGTCCATGCTGAAGACGCCGTCGGTGATGATGAACTTGCGCTGCTCGCGCGGCAGCTTCTTCAGCGTGGCCTCGATGCTGCGCAGGCTCTTGTGCCGGTAGGTGCGGATGTCCGCGCCGGACAGCTTCAGCCCGTCGATGATGGACTGGTGGTTGAGCATGTCCGACAGCACCACGTCGCCCTCGCCACACAGCGCGGACAGCACCGACAGGTTCGCCGCGTAGCCGCTGCTGTAGGTGACGCAGTCCTCGAAGCCCAGGAACTCCGCCAGCGCGCGCTCCAGCTCCAGGTGCAGCTCACACGTCCCGTTGAGCAGCCGCACGCCGCTGACCGTCGTCCCGTAGCGGCGCAGCGCCGCCTCCGCCGCGGCCACCACGCGCGGGTGCCCGTTCAGCCCGGAGTAGTTGTAGGAGCCGAAGTGGAGGACGTCCCGAGGCCCCTCCGCGTCCAGGCGCGCATCCCGGCGCGTCGGGCTGAAGCTGACGCGCGCCTCCCGGCCCGGCATCCCGTGAAACACCCGCCCGATGACGTCACAGTGATGGTTGTCCACGTAGTAGTGGACCGCCTTCTGGACTTCCTGGAGCCGGGCGGAGCCCACGGCGAGGTCGCGGTTCTTTTCGGGAAAGGCATTGCTGGTGAGGTCCATGGCGGTGGCTTCCTGGTGCGCGTCTCGCGGGCGCTCCCATCCGCCGGGCAGACACGTCCCACCCACCGCGCCGCTCAAGCCGCGGATACGAGCGTACGAATCCTGACCGGCGGCCCGGGAGGAGGGGGCCGCTGTTCGTGGAGAGGTCTCCAGCGCAGTTGTGGCGATGTGTGGGTTCTGGGCAGCCACGCCGCTGAGCATCCCTGAGAATGCTCGATACGGTCCCCCGTTCGTGGCGAATTACAAGTATCGAGCAATGGATATCGTGTCAATGGATAACCGGATTTTTACGTAAATACCATATTCGCTACCTGAGCCATCCTTCAACTCGCTTTGGTGCGCTCAACCCGTGGCGTGTGCCGGGAGCGCCTGACACGAAGGAAGGAGGAGCGGGCGCGGCGGGCGCGCCCGCTCCGGCAGACGGCTTACGGGTCTTCAGCGGGGATGGTGCAGATCCACGTGCCGTTGGAGCGGCAGAAGCAGCCGCCGGTGGGCACGCCCGGCACGCAGCAGTCACGCGAGACGCCGGGGGTGGCGCAGCGGGTGCCGTTGAGGTTCACGCACATCTGGCGCGGGTCCGTGCAGTCGGGCGGCACGGGGGGCGGGCAGTACTGGTAGTTGCCATTACACTGGACGAAGTCCTGGTCCGAGGCGGAGCAGGTGGTGCCCGTACACGACAGCACGGTGCCGTCGGAGCAGGACGTCGAACAGGAGACGAGGGCGCTCGACTCCTCGCCCAGCGCCTCCCCCGGCTCCACGGCTTCAACGCCACCACAGGCCACCAGGGTCGACACGGCGAGCGCCGCCAGGACAGCAAAAGTCTGCTTCATGAGGTGTTTCTCCTTGGGTGAGGGCTACTGCTTGCAACAGACGTAGTGCCTGCCGAGCCACGGGTCGGAGGTGGTCCCATGGACGCAGCGTGCCATGTGGCTGACGCCGCCCAGGTCCGCGCAGAGGGACGGGGCCAGGGTTCGAGCCCTGGCGCAGGCATCGTCTTGGGATATCGAGGACTCGGCTTGGGCGTAGAGACAGGTTCTCAGCCCGGCCTCGGCCTGTGTCAAATCCTGCTCAACTGAATCCACCGGACCACAGGCGGAGAGCCCGCCGGACATCAACAGCAGCGAGGCGTACACCGCGCGCTTCACAGGTGTCATCTGACCGCTCCTTGGGGATGTGGCCTCCGCGTGACAGCCAGAGGCTGAGAGGAATTGAAACATTTTGCGTTACAGTCACGCCAGGGGTGGGGCGGAGGGGGCCCCAGTCGGTGTAGAGAAGACACATGCATCCCCCGCTGGAGAATGGCGCCCGCCGAGGGGCCCAGGTTCGCTGCCCGGCCTGCACGCGCTTCCACGCGCCGGGCCTTCTGTGTCCCCGGTGCGATTGTGGCCCGGTTGCTCCGGAGCGGTACGGCGCCGCGCGGATGCTCGTGCACGCGGGGGTGGACCGGTATGCGCTGGCGGACCGGGTGTTGCTCCTGCCCACTTCCATGGCGGAGCACCTGGAGGCGCGCTACGCGCGGATGTGGGCCCTTGTGCGGCGCCTGCTCGTCGGCGTGCGGCGTCACGCGCCGGCGTTGTTGCTCCAGGGCTTCGAGGCGGAGGTCGAGGACCGGTGGGCCCAGCGGCTCCCCTGGCACGTCCCCGAGGCGGAGTCCGCCGGCGAGCCGGAGGAGGGGTTGCACGCCGCCGCCCCCGCGCCGGAGCTCCGGTGGCTCTCCGCGTTGGTGGAAGTCCACGGAGAGGCGCCTTCGCCCGCGGCGCTCGAAGCGGTGCTGCCGTGTCTGGAGGATGATGGCCGCTTCGGCTGCGAGGCGGCGCTGGCGCTCACCCGGTGGCGGGTGTGGCCGCGCGCGCGCAGGTACAGGGTGGACACCGCGCGCATCGCGCGGCTCGCGCTCGCCGCCTTCTCCCGGTTCCCGGAGCAGGGGGCGCGCGCCGCCGTGGCGTGGGTGCGGGCCACCGGGCAGGCGCCGGAGGTGGACCTGCTGCTCGCGCTGCGCGAGGGCCTGCGGCATCCAGACGAGGACGTGCGCTTCGAATGCGTGCTCTGCTTGCAGGACGAGGACGGCCTCTTCGACGCCGTGGAGTCCGAGGACCTGGCGAGGGCCTCGGAGGCGCGCGGGGCGTTGGCGGCACGCGGCTCCGTGCGGTTGCTGGAGCGGATGGCGTCGCGAGGGGACGCGGCCTTCGCGCTCGACGTGTTGCGGCGGCTGCCCGCGCAGGCGCCTCCGGGGGCGCTGAGCGCGTTGCTCACCGTGTCGGACCGGGTGGAGGGCGGGCTGGCGGCGGCGCTGCATGGCTGGGCCCGGGGACGGCCGTTCGCGGAGCTGTCGCTGGAGGAACGGGCGTTGTGGGCGGACTGGGCGCTCGCGCGGCTGGCGCGGCTCTCCGCGGAGGATGCCCTTCGTTTCCTCGAGTGGGCCGCCGCCGCGTCGGAGGCGGACCGCGTGGAGGAGACGCGCGCCTTCGTCTCCGCCGTGTCCGAGTCCCTGGCGCGGGAGCCACCGTCGCTGCGCGTCAGCCGCTTCCAGGACGCGGCCTTCTCCCGCTTCCTCACGCTCGCCGACGACGAGGACGCACTCCGGCTGCACGCGTGGAGTCGCGAGGCGCCGTGCATGGAGCCGTTGCTGGAGGCGGTGCTGTCGCTGCCCTCGCGGCAGCGGTGGGGTGACGCGCTCGCTCCCGGCCAGGGGGCGCGCCTGCTGATGGCGCTCTGGACAGGGGAGGGCCGTGAGCGCCTGCTGGCGCCGCTGGCGAAGGTGGTGCGCGCGTGGAGTGGCGGCAGTCAGGAGGCCGTGTTCATCGACGCCGTGTGGCGGCGTTTCCAGCAGCACCCGGACGAGCGCGCGGACCTGCTCGCCACCTTCACGCCGTGGCGGGCGGCGCTCTGGGAGCGGCAGCAGGCGGCGGAGGCTGACGCGGTGGTGTGCTTCCAGACATGGTGGCCGGTGGAGGACCCGGAGCAGTTGCCAGAGCGCGTGGAGGCGCTGGTCCGTCAGTCGCCTCCGGAGGACCTGGCGCGCCGCCTCGAGCCTGTGTGGAAGGCGGCGGAGGCCCGGGTGGAGGCGTGGCCGCGTGCGACCTCGCTCGCGGTGTCGTACGCGGCGGCGGTGCTGTCGGGGGCCGTGCGGCAGGGCGTCGACGTGCTGGGGCCGGACGCGGAGCGCTTCCTGTCCTGGTTCCCCGGCCTGCGGGAGCGTGTCGCCGCCGCGTCACCCACGTCGCGCGAGCGGCGCTGCTCCCGCGACTTCCTGGAGGACATCGAGGTCGATGCCCGGCTGATTCGGGAGCACCTCGAGCGGAGGCGGGAGCGAGAGGAACAGGCGCGCGAGGCGGAGCTCCAGCGCATGGTGGCGGCGTCCCGCCAGCGGGACCTGGAGCGCCAGCGGGAGCTGCTGACGCACCAGGTGGAGGCGTCACCGCCCGCGCATGTCGTGGAGGTCGCGCCGCTGGTGTTGCTGAGTCCGCGCGGGCCGGTGCAGCCGCTCGACCTGGAGGAGTGGTTTCCGGAGGCCCGGCTGCGCACGCTGCTGGACTACACGCGGCTGTTGAAGGTCATGAGCGCGAACAACGACGTGATGGCGGTGTTCGAGGCGCATGGCCTGTCGGTGGCCACCTGGACGTCGGAGGCCACCGCCTGGGGGGCGCTGCTGGTGCGGCGCCCGGAGCTGGCGCTGCGCTTCTCCGAGTTGTTCCAGGGCCCCTGGGCCTGACGGAGCGGCGGCGCTCGGCGCCTCAGAGCGGGCCGTTGGGCGTGAGGAGCACCTTGCCGGCGCGCCCACCTTCCATGGCGCGCGTCAGGGCCTCCTGGATGGACTCCAGGGGGAAGGTGCCCTCCACCGGGACGTGGAGCGCGCCCTCGGCCACCTGCTTCGCGAGCCGGGCGAACAGGGCGCCTTGCTCCTCGCGCGGCGTCTTCTTCATCCACGTCACCAGCCAGAAGCCGCGCAGGGTGACGTCCTTGAAGATGGTGGCGGCGGCCGACAGTCGAGGGCCCTTGCCGCTCATCACGCCGTAGTTCACGACCACGCCGCCGCGCGCGAGCGCGTCACCGAGGCGCTGGGTGGACTCACCGCCGACGGCGTCGATGGCCAGCCGGACCTTGGCGCCGCCCGTCACCTCGCGCACGCGCACCGGCAGCTCATCCGAGTCCAGCAGCACGGCGTCCGCGCCCAGCGCGGTGAGCTCCGGCGCCAGCTCCTCGCGCCGCACCACGTTCAGCGTCTTGAAGCCCGCCTGCTTCGCCAGGGTGATGATGGAGCGGCCCACCGCCGAGTTGGCGGCGTTCTGTATCACCCACTCGCCGGGCTGAAGCGCGACGAAGTCCCGCAGCAGCAGGTCCGCGGTGGGCGGATTGATGAACAGCATGGCGGCCTGCCGCAGGTCGGTCCCCGGCGGCACCCGCAGGAGCGAGTCCGCGGGGGCGACCAGGTGGCTGCACCAGGTGCCCGCGCCCACCGGGAGGAACACGACGTCACCCACCTTCACGGCGCTGGAGTCCTGGACCTCGACGACGCGGCCGACGCCTTCGTTGCCGGGCACCGCGGGCAGCTTCGGGAGCTGTCCGTACTGGCCGCTGAGCGTGAGGAGGTCGGAGGGATTGATGGGCGTGGCCAGCACTTCAATCCGGGCCTCGCCCGGCTTCAGCGCCACGTCCGGCTGCTCCACGACCTCCACCACCTTCAGGGGGTGCCCGAAGGCCGAGAACCGTACTGCTTTCATGGGACGCTCCATGTTCCGTGTGGGAGTGCGGGCCGCACCCTAGCGGCCTTCGGCGGGCGCGCCGAGTGTCCAGACGGACGATGTGATTCACCGCCTCGTGGGTGGGACGGCGGCTGCCTGTCCACCGCTGGACGCGATGTCGGTCGAGAGTCTCCTGCGTGGAGCCGTCGGACGCCTCGGTGCCGGTTCAGCTTCGCCACGCCTGCTATCATCCACATGTGCTCCGCTGCCCGGTGACTTGAAGAAGAGGCCGTGTCCATGCGTTCCCTCGCGTGCGTCGCACTCCTGACGTTCCTCGCGGCCTGTGCCACGTCGGCACCGGCTCGGGGCGCACACGGAGGCCGGAGTCAGAGAGTGGCCAACCTCCAGCGCGCGGCGGCGCTGCCGTGAAGGGATGGTGGGCGGTGCGTCGTCCGTGAGGCGTCACGCCCTTGGCCGGTGCTGGTGGAGCGGTGCTATCAGGCCCTGGAGCATGAGCGTCTCAAGCTCCGCGACACCACGGGAAGCTGCGCGGTCGCCTCGGCGGGCGCCGCCGCCGTGGGAGTCGGGCTGTGCGTGCTGGCGGCGCCTGAGATTGCGGTGGGGGCAGTCATTGTCCTTGGCGTGGTGGTGGTGGCAGTCGCCATCAAGGAGGCGTTGGACGCGTATGAGCTTCGATACGGCTCCCCCGAGGAGGCAGGGGCCTCGCGAGGAGCGAAGGTGGCCAGCCGGGAAGGTGAAGCGAAGCGGAAGCCTGAACTGGAGCCAGCGCCAGCGGGGCAGGACTGGCACCCCCCGGTGCCCCCTGGGCCCGTGGACCGGCCGCGCCGCGCCAGTTGCGAACCTGTTCCGGTGCCGCGCGCGTCCAATGGCGCTCACGCTCGCGTGGAGTGCCGCCGCGCAGACCCAGCCGGCCACGGGGACGCGCGTCGAGCGTCGACGCTCAGTGACCATCGCCAGCACATCCGCCGAACCGATGCCCGTCGTGCATGTGGCGGCGGACTCGCCGACGTTGTTCCTCTTCTCATCGCCCATTCAGCGGAAGACCCTCACCTTCGACGAGTCCCGGATTCGCGTCCTGGATGCCGGCGAGCGCTCCGTCATCATCCAACCCCTGGCCAACCTTGGTGAGGGCGAGCGCCAGGAACTCGGCGTCTTCTTCGCCGACAGTCGGGCGCCAGCGCGGGCTTCCTTTGTCCTCATGACTGTCCCGGCCGAAGTGGACTCACGGATTGACGTTCAGCGCCCGGAGCCGCCGAATCCGGCCTGCCCGCCCACGGCTCAAACCCTGGCACCGAAGCCGGAAGACTTCGTGTTGCTTGGCTATGTGGGCAAGGCAGGCGTTACGACTTCCATCCGCAAGGACAGGGGCGACTCCGCGCAAGGGCTTGAACTGCAGTCGGTCGTCTCCTATCGGGGCGCGGGTTGGATTCTGATGGACGTGTGTCAATCATGAACATTCCCGGCCACCCGGGCTGGATACCACGAGAGGCGACATTCGCGGAGCGTGCCGGTGTGCCTCTTCGGGCGCGGCTCGTCATGAAGAAGCCAGGGCCCATCTTTCCGGGGGAGATGGGGCGTGTTCTGGCCGTCCTGGAAGTGCCAGAGACGGAAGCGGAGCTCGTCTTCACCCTGGAGGTCCACGGAGATGGGGGGCGTCGCTTCAAGATTCACGACGTGCGCTTCCCGAAGCCCTCCTCGGAGGAGGCTCGATGACCCCGACGCTCAACTCGACGACCGCCAGGCGCGTTTGGACAGGTGTGGTTCACCGCTGGCGCGGAGGTGGTGGGGGTTGTCCCGAAAGACCACAACGACGACCGGCAACATGCGGTCGCTCCGACCGGGACGCGCTTCTACGGCAAGGCCTACTACCTCTCCGACAAGATGGGCCGCGCGGATGGGCCAGCGCTCGTCGTCCGGTATGACCGTGTGAAGCTCCCGGGGCAGGACGAGCAGCCGATTTGCCTGGTGGTTGAGGGCACGGTCTACGGGTTCAAGGACGGCAGAGTGAAGGCGTCCAACCGGAACGTGGGGTGGGTCGTGCACCGCTGGCCCTGAGTGGGCCTGCGGTGACGTGGCGGGTAGGTGCTCGATTCCGGCCCCCTGCTCACCAGCGTCGACAGAACCTCTCAGGGTCGTTCCATGCCTGCCAATCCCATGGGGAACATGGTCCGCGATGCGCTGGCTGGGGATGCCCGCGCGAGAGGAGGACAGAACATGTCGGCGAGCGAGTTCAGGCTCCCACGAGGGGCGATTCTCTTCACGAGGGACGGCTTCCAGTATGAGTTCCGCGAGGACCTGGGCGAGGCCCATCACGGGTTGCGCCTCCTGCTGGCCCGGCGCCGCACGGTGGACGGCAACATCCGCGGCAAGGTGCTGCTCAAGGCGGTCGGGGTCCCGAAGTTGATGGAACTGCCCCGCATCAAGCGGGCGCGGGCGAAGCTTGAAGAGCAGGTGCACCTGGCGACGTACCTCGACCATCCGGGCATCCTCCGTGTCCACGGACTGCACAAGGCGGAAGGGGGCTGGTACGTCATCACCGAGCATCCCTCGGGGTACAGCATCGGCGACCTGCTGACGCTCGCAGGGGAGTGCGGCCGACGGTTCTCGCCCCTCTTCACCCTCCATGTCGGGGCTCGCGTCGCCGCGGCCCTGGCGCATGCCCACGACGCGACGGACGGACAGGGGCGCTCCCTCCACATCGTCCACCGGGCGCTCGACGTGGAGCACCTCGTTGTCGGCTGGAATGGCGACGTGCGGATCTCTGACTTCGGGCTCGCGCTCTCGGACCTGCCCGGCCGCGTTTCGTCCACGGTGCGCTGGCCGCAGGGGGACGCGTTCTACTCCTCCCCGGAGATGCTCCTGACCGGCCGCGTGGATGCGCGCTCGGACCTCTTCGCGCTTGGCAATGTCCTGCTCGAACTGGCGACGGGGAGGAACATCCTGGATGCCCCGGATGCCCTCACCGAAGAGGTGAAGGACGCCCTGTCGGCGAGGCAGCGCGTGCGGGTTCGGCGTGCCATCAAGCGGGCCCGGCTCGCAGGAAGCGCGCCCCAGGTGGCGGATGCCATCTGGCGCGCGGCGACCTACACGCAGGCGGACCTGGAGGCGTTGACGGAGGGGCTTCCGCAGGGGCTGGGTCTGGTGCTGCGCAAGCTCCTCCAGCCCCGGCCGGATGCCCGCTACCAGACGGCGCGCGAGCTGGCGACGGACCTCCGCCGCTGGCTTGGAGAGGGGGATGCCTACGGCCAGGAGGAAGCGGCGGCGGAGCTGCATGGAATGGCGAAGCGGGCCCACGAAGTGTTGATGGAGCTGTGCATGCGGCGCCCCCGTGGCCTCCAGGCGTCTCAGGATGCGGTCAGCACGAACTGAGCCTGCCGATTTCGTGGATGCCCGAGATTGGTTGGGAGGAGTACGGGCGGTCCACGGAAGCTCACGGGACTTGACCGGACGCTCGCCGACTTGATTTCGATTCAGGAGAAGGAATCGAATCAGATAGACAAGGTGCGAAGAGCCGCTGTGGCCTGCGGAGATGGCTTCATCGTCGAGCGGATATCTCAGGCCAGGGCCGGCACATCAACGAACCTCCACAGGCACTTCTCCCACCTGAGAAGCTCGCGGGCCATGCCCGCCGTCTTCTTCTCACCGGGGCGAGCCCCGGCCTCCCGCGGCTCACCCCCGGGGCCGCTCGTGGAGCAGGGGGCGCACGGCCGCGAACACGGCGTCCCGCGCCCACCGGTGGGCTGCATCGTGCTGGAAGCGCTCGTGCCACAGCATCGCGAAGCGGACGCGGGGAAGGGCCAGGGGCGCGGGGTGGACCTCCAGCCCCAGCGCGCCGGCCGCCTCGTTGACGAGGGGCACGGGGACGTTCATGAGCAGGTCCGAGCGGGCCACCACCTGGAGGCCCGCCAGGAACGAGGGCACCTCAAGGGCCACGCGGCGCCGCAGTCCGCGGCGCGTGAGCGCGTCCGCCACCGCGTTCGCACGCTCGTTGCCGATGTGGACGACGACATGCCCGTGGGCCAGCCAGCGGGCAACCGTCAACCGCGGGCGCAGCGCCGGGTGCCCCCGGCGTCCGGCGACGGCGAACCGCAATTCCCCTAGCAGGCGCGAGCGGGTGTGCCCGCCGACGAAGTGCGCGGGCGCGAGCGCGAGGGTCAGCGGACCCGCGGCGAGCAGGTGCGGCAGCTCGGCAGAGACGGGCCGCACGCGGAGGCCCATGCCCGGGGCCGAGCGCCCGACGGCGGTGAGGACGTGGGGGAGCACCGGCGCCAGGAGGTCCGGCAGCATCAGCGTCAAGGTCTGGGTGCAGGCCGCCGGGTCGAAGGCCGCCTCTGGCGTCACCGCGGCCTCGAGCGCCCGGAGGGCCTCGGCCAGCCGCGGCGCGAGGGCCTCGGCGCGAGGCGTGGGCAGCAGGCTTCCGCCCGCGCGCGCCAGGAGAGGGTCTCCCAGCGCCACGCGCAGGCGCTGCAGCCGGTGGCTCATGGACGACTGGGTGATGCCCAGGCGCCGGGCGGCGCGCGTGACGTGCCGCTCCTCCAGCAGAACGTGCAGCGAGTAGAAGTGCGAGGCGTCGAGGCGGTCGAGCAACATCATCGAAAAGTACCATGATGAAGATGTGCAACATGCAGGATGTGGATGGCCTGCGTGCCGCTAGGTTCGCGGCATGATCTCCAAGACCTCCCGCCGCCAGCCGGGCGACGTCCTCGCCCCCTTCTCCGTCACCACGCTGTCCCACGGCCTCATGGAGCTGCCCATGAGGGCGCCCGGTGCGTTCACACACCTCCAATTCCGCCGCTTCGCGGGCTGCCCCATCTGCAACCTGCACATGCGCAGTTTCGCCGCGGCGCAGGGGCGGATCGAGGAGGCGGGGATCCACACCGTGGCGTTCTTCCATTCCTCAGCGGAGGCGATGCGGCCCTACCAGGGGGACCTGCCATTCCCCGTCGTGCCGGACCTCGAGCGCCGGTGGTACGGCCACTTCGGCGTGGAGCAGTCCGTCCTCGCGGTGGCCCATCCTCGCGTCATGCTCTCCGCGGTGCGGGGGCTGGCCTCGGCCCCGTCGAATCCGTTCGCCGGAGAGGGGGGACAGCGAGGGCTGCCCGCGGACTTCCTCCTCGACGCCACCGGCCGGGTGCGCGCGGTCCACTACGGGCGCCATGCGGACGACCACTGGGAGGTGGATGACGTCATCGCCCTCGCGCGGAGCGGGCGAGCACGCGACGAGAGAGAGGCCGTCGTCCCGGCCCGGGGGGCGGTGAGGCCGGGCTGAGGCGTCGCACACCGGCAGGCCCGGTGCCTGAGGCGGGGGCCCGGGGACGCGCCACGCTCAATGTAGGGGGCGTCTCCTCCGCCGCTGGGGGCCGCCTGGGAGTGCGGAGTCCCAGCCAGGGCACGCGCACCAACGCCACCGTGTTGGCCGCCAGCTCAATGCCCTCCACGCGGGAGCGCACCAGGCCGCGCTGGGAGATACCGTCCTTCACCTCGCGCACGCGCAGCTCCACCCAGTTGTCCGTCAGCCATAGGTAGGCGCGCGGCTCCAACTCATCGGCGTGGATGAGGTAGCGCTCGCGCATGTTGGCCAGCTCGTGGCGGCCTTCGTCGATGATGCCGGCGGTGGCCTCGCGCACGGTGGCGACGATGATGGCCTCGGCCCGCTGGAAGTCGGTGTCGTAGCGCAGCGGCAGCTCCTCCCAGAGGAAGTTGAAGTTGCGCGTGTGTCGTAGGTTGGCTGCTTGAAGACCTCCGCGTTGGTGATGGTGACGACGCGGCCGGTGTACTGTCGGGCCTGCACCCAGTGGTGCGGGGCTGGGCGCAGCAGCGCGGGCACGGCCAGCTGCATCTCCGTCGTCTTCAGGAGGCTGATGTCCAGCACGTCTCCTCGCGCGCACCTGCGCCACCGTGCACCGCAGCAGCCCGAAGAGCGCCAGGGTTATGGCCGAGGCCGCGTACAGTCTCCGCGACAGCACCCCCCGAGGGCAGATGGTGCATGCGGCCCCGCACCGGGTGCACCGGTAGCGGCGCACGTCCATCCCTCGCGCCTGGGAGCCGTCGCCCCATTCCCGTGCCCCAGCGCCTGCCTGCCTCGCAGCCCATGCCCATGCAGTCCCAACTCTTTCCCAACGCACCTGCTGGCCGCACCGCCACTGGGACAATGTGCTGAACGGACGTCCTCCACCGAGGGCAATCCCCGGCCCAGGACTCGACTCCCACCGCGCTTCGGATGACTTCGCGGGTGCTCCGAGAGTCTCTCGTCACAGTCTTCTCGCGGGGCATTGGTGGGCAGGGGGGGGCGACCTCCTCCCACCGCCTACCCGCCCCGTCCGCTCGCCAGCCGGTAGTCGGACATCACCGACAGCGACACGCAAGAAACCGGCTCGCTGAGCTGCTCGAAGGTCCTGGCCCGAATCACCTCGCGCATCAGCGACATCCACCCGTCCAGAATGCGCCACACGGTGTCCACGCCCAGGTAGGCGATGGCCGTGGCCGTCAGCAGCGCTGCCATTCCCTTGCGCACCGGTTCGGGGAGCGACCAGGGGAGCAGGTACATGCTGGCGGAGGCACTCACCGTCGCCAGCAGCGCCCGCCGGCCGGCTATGTCCTCCAGCGCCTCGGCCGTCTCTCCCCACACCGAATCCATGGCCAGCGGCGGGCCTTCGGTCGGCGGGCGCAGGACTCACCTGGGGATGCGCTTGACGTTGGCGCGGCTCACCGCCGGGTTGGAGGCGTGCTGTATCCCCCACCGCCGTGTCTGCCACGGGCGCGCGCCTGTCCACCGCTGGACGCGGGCCCAGGTGGGCAGGGACAGGCGGACAGACGGGGCTCGCCAGTCGCGTCCGTGCTGCCCACCTTCCGCTGCGGGCAACGGGACGGTGAGGAGGTCGATGGTGAGCAACGCGCACGGGGGGCTGTCCCTGGCCCAGCCAGCCGCCGCGGTGGGAGCAGCGGCGCCGCAGCGGGTCCTGAAGCGGTGGATGGTGGTGGGGCTCCGGCCCGTCTTCGCGCTGGCGGGGGTGGGCACGCTGGCGTTGCTGGTCCACAAGGTTGGGCCTCGTGAGCTGGGCGCCGTGCTGTCCGGCGCGGCGCCCTGGCTGCCGTGGGTGGTGCTGCTGGAGCTGGGGCGGCAGTGCATGGACGGACTGGCCACGCGGTGCGCCTATGGACCGGGTGCCCGAAGCGTGCCCTGGCGCGTCCTGGCCCGCGCGCAGCTCATCGGCACCGCGGTGTCCAGCATGGCCCCGGCGGGCCGCGCCGCGGCGGAGGCCACCAAGGCGGCCCTGCTGAGTCCCTATATGGGCGGGGGAGCCGCCACCGCGGCGGCGGCCACCTCCCAGGCGGCGTCCCTGGCGGCGGGAGGCTTCATCTCGTTCCCCTGCGCGCTGGCGTCCTACTTGCTGACGGGCATGTCGCTCTTCACGCTGCTCATGCTGGCGCATGGCGTGTTGCTGGTGCTGCTGTCTGTGGGCGTGCGCGCGTGCATGCGCGCGAAGCGGCCCGGCGCGTGGCTGGTGTGCCGCTTCAGCCGCTGGGCGCTCCACGCGGAGCAGTTCCAGGCCTCGGCGCGGTGTGGCGCGTTGCTGCCGTGGTCGCCCATGCGGGCGTTCCTGTGCAGCCGGCTGTTCCAGGTGGCGCAGTACGGCGTGCTGACCTACGCGGTGGGCATCGACACGTCCCTGGTGCAGGCGTTCTTCGCCCAGGGCCTCTACCTGTGCGCGCTGGCGGTGGGCTCGCTGGTGCCGGGGCAGGTGGGCGTGAGTGACGGTGCCTTCGCGCTGGCGGCGGGCGTGCTGGACACCACGGCCGCGCGCGCCATGTCGGTGGCGCTGCTGGGGCACCTGGTGCAGCTGCTGTTCGTGCTGGTGGGCGCGCTCATCCCGCTGGTGTGGCGGATTCGGGCGCCGCTGCCCGCAGCACCCGCACCGGCGTGCCGCTGAAGGCGGCGTTGCCGCAGAGCGCGTCCACGGCCTGCGCGTCCGTGAGGTCGTTGTGGCTGGCGCCCGCGTGCGCGGCGGCCACGGCGAGCCGCGTGCCCTGGCGTCCATGCCCGTAGCCGTGGGGCAGGCTCACCACGCCGGGCATCACCTCGTCCGTCACGTGGATGGGCACCGTCACCGTCCCCACGCGCGAGGTGATGGTGGCCTCCATGCCGTCGGCCAGCGCCCGCCGCGCCGCGTCCTCCGGATGCATCATCAGCGTGCAGCGCGGCTTGCCCTTCAGCAGGCCCGGAACGTTGTGCATCCAGGAGTTGTTGTCGCGCAGGTGCCGCCGGCCGATGAGCAGCAACTCGTCGCTGTCCGGCGCGGGAACTGTGTCCTGGGGGAAGGCTGCTCGCAGACGCTGGACGTCCGCCACCAGCACCTCCGGCGCCAGATGGATGCGGCGGTCCTTCGTCTGGAGGCGCTGGGGCAGGCAGGACTGGAGCGGCCCCAGGTCGATGCCGTGGGGAGATTGACGCAGCTTCGCCAGGCTGAGGCCGTGCTTCGCCGAGTGGAAGCGCGCCCCGTAGGGCCCCAGCCGCAGGCCCAGGTCCAGCACCCGCTCCGGACCCAGCCGGGACAGGGCCTGGTACTTGAGCGTGGCGCGCACGGAGGGACGGCCCCGCCGCAGCGTCAGCAGCCGGTGCTGGAGGGCGAGCAGAATCTGCCAGTCCTGCCGGCTGCCCGGCCCGGGCTCGAAGAGGGCGGGCGAGTACTTCGCGGTGTTGCGCACCGCCAGCGCGTGGAACGCGACGTCGTAGTGGCTGCGCTCCAGCGGTGACACCGGCGGGAGGATGAGGTGCGCGTGGCGCGTCGTCTCGTTGAGGTACGGGTCGATGCTCACCATGAAGTCCAGGCCCGCGAGCGCCTGCTCCAGCCGCGCGCCATCCGGCGTGGACAGCGCGGGGTTTCCCGCGACGGTGACGAGCGCGCGGACGCGGCCCGGGCCTGGCGTGAGCATCTCCTCCGCCATCGCCGCCGCGGGCAATTCCCCCGCGAACTCGGGGAGCCCTCGCACGCGGCTCTTCCAGCGGCCGAAGCCGCCGCGGCCCACGGCCAGGGCCCGGGGGCCTCCGACGATGTCGAACGCGGGCAGGGTGAACATGGCGCCGCCGCGCCGGTCCAGGTTGCCGCTCACCACGTTGAGCACGGTGATGAGCCACTGGCACAGCGCGCCGAAGGCCTGGGTGGACACGCCCATGCGGCCGTAACACACGGCGGCCCGGGCGGAGAGGAAGTCCCGGGCGATGCGGCGCAGGGTGTGCGCGGGCACGCCCGTGTGCGGCGCGACCTGCTCCGGAGGAAAGTCCCGGGCCAGCGCGCACACCGTCTCCAGGCCGTCGGTGAAGGCCTCCAGCGGCCCCAGGCGGGGCGCGTGCTCCACCACCGCGACGTGCAGCAGGGCGAGCAGCGCGAGCGCATCGGTGCCCGGCCGGATGAAGACGTGCGTGTCGGCGATGGCCGCCGTCTCCGTGCGGCGCGGGTCCATCACCACGACGCGGCCGCCGCGCTGCTGGATGGCGCGCAGGCGGGCGCGCACGTCGGGCGCCGTCATCAGGCTGCCATTGGACGCCAGGGGATTGGCGCCCAGCACGAGCATGTAGTCGGTGTGGTCGATGTCTGGAATCGGCACCATCAGCTGGTGGCCGAACATGAGGTAGGCGGTGAACTGGTGCGGCAGCTGGTCCACGGACGTCGCGGAGAAGCGGTTGCGCGAGCGCAGCGTGCGCAGCAGCTCCGGACCGAACAGCATGTTGCCCAGGTTGTGGACGTTGGGGTTGCCCAGGTACGAGCCCACCGCGTCACGGCCGTGCGCTTGCTGGATGGCATGCAGGCGGCGCGCGGTCTCATCCAACGCGTCGTCCCAGGAGACGGGCTCCCAGCCGCTGGCGGTGCGCCGCAGGGGGCCTCGCAGCCGGTCCGGGTCCTGGTGCAGGTCCTCCAGCGCCAGCGCCTTGGGACAGACGTGGCCCCGGCTGAAGGGGTCCTCCGCGTCGCCCCGGATGGAGGTGATGCGGCCGGCGTCCAGTTCGATGCGCAGGCCGCACATGGCCTCGCAGAGGTTGCAGGTGCGGAAGTGGACCTGGGGGGCCGGCGTCGCGCTCATCCGCGGAACTGTAGCGCGAGGCGAAAGGACCTCCGCGGGGCGCGCTTGAATCCGTCTGGGTTCAGACGAAGGGCTTCCTGGCGGACTGCACGATTTCAGCGGCACACCTGCAAAGGGCCCGTGAAAGGATGGCGTCCCAGGAGGGCAGCACATGCACCGCGTGTATCCGTTCGTCGTCTCCCTGGGGCTCTCGCTCGCGCCGCTCGCCGCCCATGCCCAGGCGCCGGGTGCGCCCGCGGCGGAGGTGAAGGCGCCGACCCTCCAGTTCAAGCAGGTGAATGTCCGCGTGGGGGACCAGGAGGTGCTGGACAACGCCGTGGACATGCGGCTGGCGCTCGACCTGCGCGCCTCGGACATGGACAAGCCGATGTCGGTGGCGATGTCGGTGACCTCGTCCAGCCGCCACACGGTGACGGTGCTGGCCGCGAAGGGGAACGTCGTCTCCAAGGTGAAGCTGGCGTTCGGCGACGTGGGCGAGGTGGCCGAGGAGCAGGGCGAGGTCCAGCGCAAGGCGAGCCCCATCAGCCGGAAGACGTACCTGGCGGAGTGGAAGAAGGCGCGCGTGGCCATCACCGATGTGAAGGGCAAGCCGGTGTCCAAGGAGGAGGCGGACGAGGTGACGAAGCACCTGCCGGAGCTCGGCAAGCCAGACGCGCTGGAGGCCGCCTTCCCGAAGACGCCGCTGTCGGTGGGCGCCACGCTGGACGGCTTCTCCGATGCGCTCGCGAAGCAAATCGTGGACGAGCAGGGCGATGACACCCGCGTCACCCAGACGCGCGCGCGCCTGGTCGAAGTGCGTCAGGAGTCGCGCGGCGCCGTGGGCATCTTCGACGTGGCGATGACGGTGTCGCGCCAGGAAACCAACGCGCCCTTCCTGATGACCATTCCCCTGCAAGGGCAGATGTCCGTCCTCGCGGAGGGCATCCAGTTGTTGGAGCTCACCTTGTCCGGGCCGGTGAAGGTGGCGCTGACCGACGACGCCGTCGAGCAGGGCTTCGAGGCGCGCGGTGAGGGCGCGATGCGGCTGCGACTCACGGGCCGGAAGACTGACGCCGCGCGTTAGGTGGATGGCCTGGCAGGCCGTCCGCTGTGCGCGAAGGCGCGAGGGCGTGACAAACGGCTGACAGAGTTTTGGGAGGCTGAGCGGTTAGAGGGTTCTGAATGTATCTCCACGCGCTCGGCCACTTCCATCCTCCCAACCTCCTGACCAACGCCTTCTTCGAAGAGCTGGGGCTGGAGACCAGCGACGCGTGGATTGTGGACCGCGTGGGCATCCGCACGCGGCACACGGTGCTGCCGCTGGACTACCTCCGGGAGACGCGCAACCGCGACGTGCGCGCGGCGCAGGAGGCGGCGCTCTTCAGCAACGCGGAGACGGGACGCCGCGCGGCGCTGATGGCGCTGGAGCGCGCGGGGCTGAAGCCGTCCGACATCGGGCTGGTGGTGGCGGGCGGATGCAGTCCGGACGAGTGCATCCCCGCGGAGTCCAACCGGGTGGCGCAGCTGCTGAACATCAACGCGCCGGCGGTGGACCTGCAGAGCGCTTGCTCGTCCTTCTGCATGCAGCTGCACTTCCTGGCGGGCATGCGGCCGGAGCGCCTGCCGGACTACGTGCTGGTGGTCAACATGGACAACTCCACGCGCGTGGTGGACTACACGGACCGCTCCAGCGCGGTGCTGTGGGGAGACGGCGCGTCCGCGGCCATCCTGTCGCCGCGCGTGCCGGGGCGCTGGCTCCTCACGGAGACGCTGCTGGCCGGAGACCCGTCGGGCGCGGACAAGGTGCGCGTGCCGCGCATGGGGCACTTCACCCAGAACGGCGGCGAGGTGCAGAAGTTCGCCATCCGCCGCGCGGGGGAGACGTTCCAGGCCCTGCGCGCGCGCTTCATGGACCGCCACCCGGACCAGGGCGCGGAGGCCGTCACCCTCATCGGTCACCAGGCCAACCTGCGCATGCTGGAGGCCGTGCAGCGGCGGTGTGAGGTGCCGGACGCGCGGCACTTCTTCAACGTGCACACCCGGGGGAACACGGGCGCCGCGGGCGCGCCCGGCGTCCTGAGCGAGCACTGGGACGACCCCACCGTGGGAGACGCGGTGGTGCTGAGCGTCGTGGGCAGCGGCCTGACGTGGGCCGGGGCCCTGCTGGAGCGCACCCCGGCGCCGTGAGCCGCCCGGCGCTGAGCCACCAGGACCTGTCGCCGTCCACAGCCTGACAGCGCTGCCCTTCCGGGCGTTGGCGATGCCGGGCAGCGTGTGCAGCGTATGTCCTGTCGGATTCAGTGGGGTCGGGGGTCGGGCGCATGCGTACTCAGGCG